>CAJWOD010000151.1 GCA_913044145.1 uncultured Nitrospina sp.
TCGAAAATTTAAAATATTTAAAACCCGTCCCGTTTCAAAAAAGCGGAATTAGTGAACACAATAATTTCTCATAAATCAACTGAAAATTCCAGCCATTTTAGTAGCCCACCTGCCGATTGTCAATATTTCCCTAGAGCCTTATTTTTAAAGGTTTTGGGCTTAGTAAGGCCTCTATTTACAATATTCTACCTGGTTGGCATTTAAAGAGAATAAATATTTTTTCTGGGTAGATTTTATTGCAGATTCATTTTAAGAAAAAAGACAAACATTATTTGCAAACAAGCTTATTGCCAATTGTGGCTAAAAATTCAGGTTGATTGAAGGAACTCATAAATATAAACTCTGATTTGTTTATTAAAATTCAACACCCCTTAATTTAAAGGCCAGCATGATAAAAATAAATCAAAAACTAGACCACCCTCTGGAACACAAAACCGAATGCTTGATTCTTGCTTGCGTGGAAGAAAAGAAACCTTCTGGTACGCTTAAAAAATTCAACGATAATTTTGTGGATGCTATTAGCCATGCATTTGAAAATAAAAGGTTTAATGGAAAACCAGGGCAAACGTTATTGCTCAACAGTAATGGAAAAGCATCCAACGTGTTATTAGTGGGTATTGGTAAAACGAAAGAGGTGACAGCCGAAAAAATTTGTCAGGCCGCAGGAAGGGCAGCCAAACTTGCCGAGCAATCCAACTTTAAATCTATTACGGCTGATCTTAGTGCTTTTGAAGGCATTTCTAAGGGTAAGAGCGGATTCTATGGAGAACTGGCAGGCGCAATGGCTGAAGGAGTTGGACTGGCCCTCTATCATTTTGACAACTATAAAACTAGAGAAGAAAAAGACGACCCTCCAAGCCGGATAGAAAAACTAACACTGCTGACGGCATCGAAGTCGCGCCAGGCATCAACAGAAAAATCCATTGCTCGTGCAGAGAAAATAATTGACGCTGTACACACAGCACGTGATCTGATCTCACATCCCGGTAGCACTGCGACACCGACCTTCCTCGCTGAACACGCAAAAAAAATGGCGCGCAAAAACAAAATCACCTGCAAGGTGCTGGGTCAAAAGGAAATGGAAAAACTTGGCATGGGGTCTTTGCTAGGTGTGGCGCAGGGAAGTGACGAACCACCAGCACTCATTGCGCTCGAATACAACGGTGCAGGCAAAAAGAAAGCTCCAACCGTTATTGTTGGTAAGGGCGTGACCTTTGACACCGGAGGTATTTCTCTTAAACCCGGTGCGAATATGGACGAGATGAAGATGGATATGTCTGGCGCTGCTACTACCCTAGCAACTCTGCAATTGGTATCAAGCTTAAAGCTCAAGATAAATATTGTTGGAATTGTTGCTGCAGCAGAAAATATGCCGAGTGGATCGGCTATTAAACCCGGTGATATATTAAAAAGTATGTCTGGCAAAACCATCGAGGTGCTAAACACTGATGCAGAAGGTCGACTTGTGCTTGCAGATGCACTAACCTACGCACAACGATATAAACCCAAAGAGGTGATCGATCTAGCAACCTTGACGGGAGCCGTGTTACATGCACTGGGTCATCATGCAGCCGCTGTGGTAGGCAATAACACAGCAATGATTCAAAAATTAAAAAACGCTGGTGAGGCTACGGGAGAGCGTGTCTGGGAACTTCCACTCTGGCCAGAACATGAAAAAGCTACAAAAAGCGATATTGCCGACCTTAAAAATATTGCATCCCCAGGGGTTGGTGCAGGAACGATCATGGGAGCCGCTTTTCTCAAAGCGTTTGCTGGTGAGCAACCCTGGACACATATCGATATCGCTGGCACTGCATGGGGATTCGACAGACCCTACACCAATAAGGGGGCATCCGGCTTTGGAGTGCGGTTATTGTTGAATTATCTGGAAAAAGGTCGTTAAAGAACTCTCGCAAACCATGCAAAATAATTTTATTATTTTTCTACATCTAATGGCAGCGGTAGTTGCTATCGGTAGTGCAGTATACAGTTTATTGATTTATCTTCCTGCTGCTGAAAAAAATCAGAAAGAGCGGGATGAAAATTCTCCTTCATACAAAATACTTGATCATCTCGCACCGACCGTGTTTGCAAGCCTGCTCGTTTTGGTGGGAACTGGGGTCTATTTCCTTCTTGTGAATTACACATCACAGACAGGGCTTAAACCGGGTTACTACAATTTATTTGGCATAAAAATGATATTCGCAGCAGGAGCATTTTTTGTCAGTATGTATTTAGCGTTCTCATTAAGAGTACAAATCTCTGATCTTGATCTCAATCCAAAAAATAAAGCACTTGTTCCTGAGACACTGAAAAAGATGATCGGCCTTAGTCGCATGACCTTGGTGCTGATGACCATTGCTCTCTTTTTAGGTATCTGGCTAGCCCGATTTTAATCCACTAATAATCACAATTCTTAGTAGTTATTATAAAGCTCTATATAAAAACTTTTTGGAAGGCCTTGTTATTAATAAGTTTCAAATTTTACTACTTTTTTATGTGTAAAATTGTTGTATTATTCGATAGTTACAAGTGGTATTGCGGATCAGGGTACTTTAAATTACTATACCGCTAGGAATCTTTCTGGAGTTTTCAAACATGACCAAAACAACCCAGCCCCAAGAATCAATTAATAATCCTCTAGGGAATGAGCGTATTAAAGATATTGAAGCTGAAGAAGAGACAGTTTATCAACCACAGAACGAATTACCGTTCCCAACCGAAGTAGATCTCAATGAATTATTTCCAGAAGAGGATAAAGACCTCAACGAGCTTTTCCCAGATGAAGAAACAAAATTGCTCTTAAAAAAAATGCAGAAAAATAAAAACGACTTGCACATCATGACAGATCGTTTTTTAGATGAGGATTGGAGTAGCGATGCGTTGGATAACTTCAGCGGGAATGGGGAAGCAGAGATTAAAGATATAACTGAAAAACCAACCGAAGAAATTTAAAACAAAGATTAATCTGCAAGCAAATTCGAATCCATCAATCTTGCTAGATCGATCCCGCCCTATTTGCCGCAGTTTCTAAAAAGTTTTAGTATAAAATTTATTCAATGAAAAAGAAATCAATAAAAAAAGGATTGGTACGCCCAGATTTGAAACGATCCAAATGGATATACTTTTTATTTTTTTTCTCGGGTATTTCCGGTTTAGTTTATCAGGTTGTCTGGACCAGAATGTTGACTCTGGTTTTTGGTCATACAATTTA
>CAJWOD010000152.1 GCA_913044145.1 uncultured Nitrospina sp.
CCAAACCGAAAAAATTCAGCTTTCTCAAGACCAGGAATCATGCGCACAATTCTTTTCTGCTCGGGATATGTTAGTTTTGTTTGAAAACCTACCAGATTATACGCAGAACTTTCCTTATTCTCTTTACGTAGTTGAACAACAGCAAACGCTGTTTTGCCTGTATGTGGATTTGTCAACCCTACGGGTTTTAATGGCCCAAAAGCCAGAGTCTTTGGTCCTCGTTCAGCCAGAACTTCTATAGGCATACAACCTTCAAAGTATATAGGCTTTTCAAAGGGAGCCATAGGGACTTTTTCTGCGTTGTTCAGCTCCCGAATAAAGTCATAATACTCCTTTTCATTCATTGGACAATTAAGATAATCGGCCCCACCTTTTTCATAACGAGAAGCAAAAAAAGCCGTGTCGTAATCAATTGTGTTGGCATCTACAATAGGTGAAAGAGCATCATAAAAATAAAGGTATTCCTGTCCAATTAATTGAGAAATTTCTTTAGATAATTTCGGAGAGGTCAATGGACCTGTTGCAATAATAACGGGCCCCGAATTTGGTATTTCGACGATCTCCTGCCGTTTCAAAGTAATCAAAGGATGGTTGGAAATTCTTTTAGTTATTTCCTTTGAAAATAATTCCCTATCAACAGCAAGGGCTGAACCGGCCGGGACGGAATTTCGATCTCCGGATGAAATCACGACTGAATTTAAACTACGGAGTTCTTCTTTAAGAATATAGGGTGCTGAATGGGGCAGGTTGTTACCTAAAGAGTTGCTGCAAACCAATTCAGCGCAATTATCAGTTTTGTGTACGGCAGTACGACTTACGGAACGCATTTCATATAAGACAACATGAATACCTCTTTCCGCTGCTTGCCAGGCTGCTTCTGATCCGGCCAACCCTGCACCAATTATGGTTAAGAAATCATTCACTTAAAATATTTAGGCCGCCACATTGGTCTTTTTGAATCCACATTCTGGACAAAGGACTATGGGGTCTTCGTTCTTTTTCCACTTTTCAACCATAAAGGGATGTTTGCATTCTGGGCAAGCCTCAGCTTTGGGTTTATCCCAAGATGTGAACTTACAATCCGGATATTTAGTACAACCGTAAAATGTTCGACCTTTTTTTGATCGGCGAGAAGCGATTTCTCCTTTACAATCATCCTCTGGACAGGCAATTCCTAAACCAATGGGCTTGGTAAATTTGCAATCAGGATAAGTTGAACAGGCAATAAATTTACCAAACCTGCCTCGCTTTATGATCAAGGGAGACTGACACAAGTCACAATCACCCTCAACTTCATCTGAAACTTCAGACTCCCCTTCGCTGCCTGTTTTTTTAATATCTTTTGCATTTTTACAATCTGGGTACCCAGAACAAGCCATAAATTTACCAAAACGACCCCATTTAATAATCATAGGTTTTTCGCATTTTTCGCAAATTTCATCTGTTTCTTCGACTTCAGCTTTGAAGTCTTTCATTTTTTTCTCTGCTTCTTCCAGGTCTTTTTTGAAAGGGGTATAAAAAGAATGAAGCACTTTTTTCCATTCTGTTTTTCCATCTTCAACTTCATCCAACTGCTCTTCCATTTTCGCAGTAAATTGGGTAGTCATAATATCCGGAAAGTTTTCTACCAAAAGGTCATTAATCATAAATCCCAACTCAACAGGCTTCAGCCTTCTTTCTTCATTTTGAATATAGTCACGATCCTTAATCACACTAATAATAGAAGCATAAGTACTAGGTCTTCCAACACCTTTATCTTCAAGTTCTTTAACCAACATCGCCTCCGTAAATCGGCCAGGTGGTTGAGTGAAATGCTGTTCCGGTAATGTATCGTGAAGTTTTAATTCCTCGCCTTTTTTAAGTGCAGGAAGAATTCTATCACTATCCTTCGTTTCTGTTTTTTCAGAATTATCATCATCTTGGCTCTCTACGTAGACTTTCATAAAACCCGCAAACTTTAAAATCGAGCCGTTGCTACGGAACAGGTAATTACCCGATTTAATATCAAATTGGGTTGTATCTAAAACAGCTGGAACCATTTGACAAGATACAAAACGAGACCAGATCAATTGATAAAGACGAAATAAATCCTTTTCCAAATGGTCTTTTAGAAAGTTCGGGTCTAAGTTTACATCAGTCGGGCGAATAGCCTCATGGGCTTCTTGTGCAGACTTTTTGCTTTTATACATATTTGGCTTTGAAGGTAGATAGTCTTTACCATATCGTTCTGGAATAAAATTTCTAACCTCTTCGAGAGCTTGATCAGATAATCGGACTGAATCTGTTCGCATATAAGTAATTAGACCAACAGTACCCTTTTTTTCTAACTTTATTCCTTCATATAACTTTTGCGCCAACATCATAGTTTTCTTAGGAGAGAAATTTAATTTTCGAGAAGCTTCCTGTTGCAGAGAGCTGGTGATAAATGGGGCACTGGGATTCCTCTTTCTTTCCTTTTTGGTTATCGACTCAAGAATCAGCGGGGTGCCTTCCAGATCTTTAAGAATTTTATCGGCAGCATCTTTATTATCAATCTCGGCTTTTTTATCCGCAATTTTTAAAAGCTTTGCCTGGAACTTTGGCTCACAACTACCTTCTAAATCCAGTGTGATAGACCAATATTCCTTGGATTGAAAGGCTTGAATTTCTCTCTCTCTTTCACAAACAATACGCAAGGCTACGGACTGGACTCTTCCTGCGCTTAAACCCCTATGAACCTTTTTCCATAAAATGGGACTGATTTTATAACCCACTAAACGATCCAAAATGCGGCGTGCCTGCTGGGCATAAACTCTGTCGGGATTTAACTCAGTGGGGTTTTCTAAGGCTTCCTTTACCGCCTTTTTAGTTATTTCATTAAACATAACCCGATATATTTTTCCTTTGGTAAACCTTGCCACTTCGTTTCCAATATGGTGGGCAATTGCTTCACCTTCACGATCTGGGTCGGGAGCCAGATATATTGTATCTACCTTTTTGGCGGCGGTTTTCAACTCCTGTAAAATTTTGCCTTTTCCTCTAATTGTGATGTAGTCAGGCTCGAAATCATTCTCGACATCGACGCCCAATTTTTTCTTAGGAAGATCCTTAAGGTGGCCTACCGAGGCTTTAATAATAAAATCTTTGCCTACAATTTTTTTAAGTGTGTTCACTTTGGTAGGTGACTCAACGATCAATAACGATTTACCCATATTTCCTCACTTAATTTATTTT
>CAJWOD010000153.1 GCA_913044145.1 uncultured Nitrospina sp.
GATTGCCCGGATGTGGCTGGTACCAGTCTTCCGTCCATTCCCAAACATTTCCCGCCAAATCCATTACCCCGTAGGGACTAGCGTTTTCAGGCATTGCCCCGACTGGGTTGCTATATCTATAAATATCTCCTTTTCCCCTTATATTCGTATTGAGAGGATCTGCTTCATTTCCCCAAGGGTAGTATCTGGCATCTGTACCCCTTGCAGCCTTTTCCCATTCTCTCTCTGTGGGTAAACGTTTTTTAGCCCAAAGGCAATAGTCTCTTGCTTCTTTCCACGGTAGCGCAACTATGGGTTGCCTGGGTTGATTAAATCTTGCGTTGTCATGTTCGCGTGGCGTGGCCTTTCCTTTCTCTTGCCGGTATATTTCATAATCACGAACCGTCACAAGAAATTTATCAATTTTAAAAGCCGGCAGAGTCACTTCGTGCAGCGGGGTTTCGTCCCTGTACCAATCCAAAGATTCAGAATGAAACCGTTTGGCCGCCCACAGGATATCCTTATCTGAGCTTCCCATTTTAAAAGGCCCTGCTGGAATAAGAATCATATCCTGCTTAGAGCCTAATGCATTACATATAGCCCCTGCACTGAAAATACAGAAAGTAACAATCATAAAAATAGGTTTCATTAAACTATATCTCCAAATGACAACTTCCACAGCTATGAAGCAATCATCCCGGTTTTTCTAGCATATTCAAAAATATTTCCAGCTTCAATGATCTCTATGACTTCACCGAGTGATTTCAGATCATAAGTTTTTTCCTGGGTTTTATTGGTCAGAGTATTCTCGGTCAGATCAATCTTTAAATCATCCCCGGTTTTTATATCTTCCACCAGGCGTGTATCACATTCAAAAGGAATGAAAAATCCTCCATCCACAGAATTACGGTAAAAAATCCGTGCATACGATTGTGCGATTACTGCCCTCACGCCAGCAATCTCCATGCAGGCAGGTGCGTGTTCACGAGAGGAACCACAACCAAAATTTTTCCCCCCCACTACAATTGAATACTTTGATTTAAAATTTTCGCCTTCCGTAAAGGATACGTTACCGTTTGGCAACCCTGCTTGATCACCAGGAACCCCGGAAAGCGCAAATTTACCATAATTCTTTTTTTCCTCTGGATCGCTCAAACTGTATACAAGATGCTCAGCAGGAATTATCTGATCGGTATCAATATCGTTGCCTAAAACATATGCAAGACCCTCTATTATTTTTTTCATGGCAGTTGTGGGTTAGTTATTAACAAATTCAGCAGGGTTTGTAATATGTCCGGTCAAAGCCGATGCAGCAGCAGTGTATGGAGATGCCAGATAAACATGAGATTGCTTCGACCCCATCCGTCCAGGAAAATTCCGATTGGTCGTGGAGATCACTACCTGATTATCACCCGCACGCCCAAAAGTATCTTTAGGCCCACCCAGACAAGCTGCGCAGGAAGGTTCTCCCAGATAGGCACCTGAATTTTTAAAAATATCGATCAGAGATTCCCCGTCAATTTTTTCCTTATATAGATCTTCTTCGACTTCGCGGGTCGCAGGAACAATAAAAGTATCGATCTGTACTTTTTTGCCTTTAAGTAGTTTTGCTGCAGCCATGAAGTCAGTCAACTTGCCTCCTGTGCAAGACCCGATATAGGCGCGGTCTAGCCTTACATCTTCACATTCGCTGACCTTGGCTTTATTGTCTGGGGAATGTGGCTTTGCAACAATGGGCTCCATTTCATCTGCGTTGTAGGTTTTTTTGAAGAAATATTTCGCGTCTTCGTCAGAGTGATAAACTTTATAAGGGGCGTCCGTGCGTTGCCTAACATAGTCTGTCGTTACCTCGTCCGCTTCGATAATGCCATTTTTACCCCCGGCTTCAATCGCCATATTGCAAAGGGTCATGCGTTCTTCCATGGAAAGCTTCATGACTGCATCACCTCTCCATTCCATGGCCCGATATGTAGCACCATCGACACCAATATCACCAATCACATTCAAAATGACATCTTTTGCCATAATATGATCGGGAAATGTTCCCGTAAATTCGAAACACATGGATTCTGGAACTTTAACCCAAAGCTTTCCTGTACCCAGAATAAATGCAGCATCCGTGTTACCAATTCCAGTTGAGAACATACCAAAAGCTCCTGATGTCGAAGTATGGGAATCGGTCCCAAATAAAACTTCTCCAGGTCGATTGAATCCTTCCTGAGCTAGAGCAAGATGGCAGACCCCTTTATAATTATCTGTTCCTACATCGTAATAATGCGGAAGATCTTGCTCTTTTACAAATTGTCTCAGGATGTCTATATTCCGATTCGCATGAGTGTCTTTAGTAAAAATAAAGTGGTCGGGAATGATAACAACCTTATCGCGGTCCCATACCTTCGCATTTTCACCGAACTGCTTTTTGAAAATTGCAAATGTACCAGGCCCACAAACATCGTGCGTCATCAGAACATCTACATCCACCCATATATTGTCGCCCGGGGAAACAGAAGTTTTCCCCGCGTGGGCAGCAAGTATTTTTTCTGTAATAGTCATACCCATTATGTAAAGCCTTTCAAAGTAGCTAAGGTTTCATTTTAAATACTGTTTTTCTCAAAAATTTGTTGTTTTTTTATCTATTCAAAATATTCTTATAAAACTCACAGGATGCTAGAGTTTCCGTTTGAATATCCAAAAAAGAGTGTAATTAGACAAAGATACCATTGAAAACTCAGAAACCCCAAAAAATTTTATACTATATTAATTTTAAAATGGTCGATACACTCAAAACTTAATAGCAATCTGAAACAAAACCTATATTAAATACCCACTAAAAACCAATAGTTAAGCGCACCATTACGTTGGGCTTGGGACATTAATTTCTTTCTTTGGTTCCCCTTTTGTAAAATTGTTATAGCCCTTTAGGGTATCTACGGGTTATCATCGCAGGCCGAATCAATTTGTATAAAATTACCTATTTATTATTTTTAGCAACCAAATTTCATGGCTGAACCTCATTCACAATCGGATCAAATTTTCGTGGACCGTCGCCCACTTTGGATTGTGCTATTTGATCGACTGCGTCGATACTTGTTCTTGTCTCTGTTCTTTGGGATTTTTGCGTTATTACTGATCCAGAATGGCCCTAGCGATCTTTCTTTTGAAGGCTACAAGGTCCTTTGCCTTTTCGT
>CAJWOD010000154.1 GCA_913044145.1 uncultured Nitrospina sp.
TTTATCAGGTTGTCTGGACCAGAATGTTGACTCTGGTTTTTGGTCATACAATTTATTCTGTATCCTTGGTTTTATCCGCATTTATGGCTGGTTTGGGTCTGGGTAGCTATTTATGGGGGACCACAATTGATAAAGCTGGAAAGCCTCTATTGATCTATGGAAAAATTGAGCTTTGGATTGGTTTGACAGCTTCATTGCTTTCCTTTTTGTTTTCAAAGTTTTCTCCTATTTACGCTTGGTTTTATAGTTGGTTGCCCGATTTCTTTTTTCAGACAGGGGTGTTAAAAACAGCTTTAGCGTTTTCTTTAGTATTAATACCTACTATTTTGATGGGAGCCACCCTTCCCATAATGGCGAAGTATTTTGTAACCGAAAAAAATCATACCGGCAAACAGGTAGGTTATTTATATTCTATTAATACTTTTGGAGCCGCGGCGGGTTGCTTGTTGAGCGGGTATTTTCTTATAGAATATTTAGGAGTTTTACAAACAGCTTGGCTGGCGGCATCTATAAATATTTTTGTCGGAATTCTTTGTATCCTGAGCCACAAACAGTCCGAACCTTCAATTCCCGTTGGATGGGCACTTCCGAAGCTGGCACCACTTTCTATCCAAATAGAGAAAGAAAATATTATATGGGTTATCACCAGTTTTTTGTGTGGTTTTACTGCGTTGGCTTATGAGGTGGTTTGGACAAGAATTCTAGTGTTTGGCATAGGCAGTACCGTTTATTCTTTTAGTCTAATGTTGGCCAATTTCCTTTTTGGAATCACGGTAGGGGGGTTATTAATTGTCCCTTTTTTTAAAAGAAATTTTGATTTGCGCATGCTTTTGACCCTGTTCCAGTTTGGAATTGGTTTTTACCTAATTTTTAGTATTTATCAATCCAGTTGGATCTTTTCCTCTTTTATCCGGCCTTTAAGGTTTGAAAGCCCTATCGCCGAATTTTGGATTGATATGAAAAATGCTTCTGCTTTGATGTCTGTTCCCACCATCCTGTTTGGAATGAGTTTTCCTGTTCTGACTCACATTGTGACTCGAGGGTCAGGAAATATTGGAAGTTCTTTGGGGATTATTTATGGAGTTAATACTCTGGGGGGCATTTTGGGATCTCTTGTTGCAGGCTACCTTCTATTACCAAACCTTGGGTCTCAGCAAACTCTGGTTTTTTTAGCCATGTTGAATTTTTTAACAGGGGTTATTCTTTTCGCAACCTCAACATATTTTACCGGATTAATTAGAAAAGGAGCTGCTCTTTCCGTATTCGGCTTGCTGGTATTAATCCAACTTGCTATGCCAGAAGATTTATTAAAAGGTTTTTTTATGCGGAATTCAGCCGGGAAAACAAATCCTGAAAAATTGATTTATTTGAATGAAGGTTTAACGACTACTGTTGCGGTTTTCAATGATGATGATGACAACTTTGGGATACAGCGTAAAAGTTTAGTATTGAATGGGGTCAGTATGTCCGCTAGCCATAGAAATTCGAGAAAATATATGACCCTATTGTCCTACATTCCTCTCTTGCTAAATGAAAACCCTAAAGATGTCCTAGTAATTTGTTTTGGAACAGGTCTGACCTCTGGTGCGGCGGGAGTTTATCCCGGAATTGATTCCGTCGATGCGGTAGATATTTCGCCTGGTGTTTTTAGTGCCGGGCACCTTTTTAGCGATATGAATTATGATGCTGTTACTAATCCAAAAATTCATAAAATTATTCAGGATGGGAGAAACCACCTCTTAACGACTTCAAAAACTTATGATGTTATAACCGCCGAGCCTCCTCCACCAACCCAGGCAGGGGCTGTAAACCTTTATACAAAAGAATATTATGAATTAACCAAAAAAGCTTTGAACCCAGGCGGAATTGTCAGTCAGTGGATACCTTTACATAGTCAGACAGAAACTCATATATACGAGCACTTTCGAACTTTTCTTGGGAGCTTTCCGTATGTGATGAGTTGGTATCCCACAAAACAGGAGTTAATTTTAATAGGTTCAAAAGATCCTATAAATATTGACTTCAAGAAAATTGAAAAACGCTTAAAGCATCCGGTGGTAAACGAAGTAATGGGAAAAATTAAATTTGAAAACCCCTTTACTCTTTTAGGAAGTATTTGGTTTTTGAAAAATGAATTGGAAAATATGGGCTCACAGCAGACGTTCATAACTGATAACAACCCATCGCTGGAATTTTTTCTCAACTCACCAGATGTTATATCCAGAGAGAGTATTTATACGTTTCTTAAAAATCGTACTTCTTTCGATATGGTATTCACAAAAGTTAAAAACGTGGCAAGCGGTGACAAGAAAATATTTAAAAGTTTTTGGGATCAACGTATCAATGCAGAATATGCGGAAGATGTATTCCAACTGGGAGTCAAATATGTAAACAAAAAAAACCTGAGAGAGGCTATTGAAAAATTTGAGGAAGCTGTAAAGCTAAATCCCAGATTTGTTGTGGCGCATTATTTTCTTGGAAGTACCTTTGCAGCAAATAGAAATTTTAAAAAGGCAGAAACCCATCTCAGGAGCGCCATCAAGCTTAAACCCGATTTTGCCCCAGCCTATAACGTCCTTGGAAATACGCTGGTAGCTCAGGGAAATTTAGAAGATGCCCTGGCTCAATACATAACGGCGATTAAAATAAAACCTGATTTTTTTGAAGCTCATATTAATATTGGGATTTATTGGGACAATAAGGGTGAGTTTGCCAAGGCCCTCTCTCTATTTGAAAAGGCTATCCAAATAGAACCTCAAAATGCACAAGGATATTTTAGGCTTGCTAACTTCCTCTATAACAACGAAAAATTGCAGGAAGCTATTAACAATTACCGAGTCGCGTTAAAACTTAAGCCGGAACTAACCCAAGCGAGAGCAAATCTCGGGGTAGTCCTTCGCGAAGTAGAAAACAAAAAATAACCAAAATATGAATTTTAATGAGTGGAAACAGTTAGCCGAAGATGGGAAGGCAGAAGCGCAATATAACTTAGGTCTGATGTACAGCCTAGGTAAGGAAATACCTAAGAATGATCCGGAAGCGATTAAATGGTATCTTCGCGCAGCCGAACAAGGGTTTGCCGAAGCTCAAACCAACCTTGGTTTAATGTATGGGAAAGGTCAGGGAGTAGAACAAAATTTTAATGAAG
>CAJWOD010000155.1 GCA_913044145.1 uncultured Nitrospina sp.
CAGGCTGACATCAGCTTCTATCAATGCAACACGAATTTCCCTTAGTGCTTCATCGACATCGGCCTCTTTTAATATTCCTCGACCTTTTAAATTTTTGTAGATTCGTTCAAGACGATCCGATAAATTTTCAAACATGAGAAATCTGTATAAACCCTTAAAAATTCAGGGGAATGTTCGGTCTGATTTTAAATAAGTTAGTATATAATAACCCCTAGAAACAGGCAATATTTAATATACATATATCCTTCAACGGATCTTAAGCGATGAAAAACAAAGCAGTAGTGCTTTTAAGCGGCGGTTTGGACTCCGCAACAACACTGGCAATTGCAAAAAGTCAGGGTTTTGAGGTCTTTGCCCTCAGTTTCGATTACGGACAAAGACAACGAGTGGAATTGAAAAAAGCCAAAGAAATTGCCAAAAAATTAGCTGTCACCGACCATCAGATATTGACCATTGACATGCGACAAATTGGTGGATCAGCACTAACTGATTCCATTGATGTCCCTATGAATCGCGATGAAGACGAAATAAGCAAAGAAATTCCCATAACCTATGTTCCTGCTCGAAATACTATTTTTCTTTCTTTTTCCTTGGCATACGCGGAAGTAAAAACTGCACAGAACATCTTTCTGGGAGTCAATGCCATAGACTACAGTGGTTATCCGGATTGTCGCCCCGAGTTCATAGCTTCATTTGAAACTCTAGCCAACCTCGCAACTAAAGTGGGAGTGGAGGGAAAAGAAAAGTTAAAAATACACACTCCATTGATCAAACTTACAAAAGCAGAGATTATCCTTAAAGGAGTAGAATTGGGTCTGGATTATTCACTTACCCACAGTTGTTATAACCCTAAAGAAAACGGTAGTAGTTGCGGTAGCTGTGATAGTTGCCAACTGCGCTTGAAAGGATTCAAGGAAGCTGGGCTTAAAGACCCGATTGAATATACAAAATCTTATTGAACAAAGATGGGAATAGATCACACCATCATTTTGTATAACCAACGTGGTGGGTCCTAATATCTACTACTGGCATATTGTTCTGCCTTCCTCCATATGTTGGTGTTGAGTTCTTTTATTTCAAAGCCTCTTCTTTCTTTGAACTCCCTTCTTCTTTCAAATAACCTTTTTTGTGCTCGTATTTGCCGTACTTTTTTTCATAGTATTCTTTAGAGTGTTCCATTCCCAAGTGTTCACCCGTCATGCCTGAATGTTCGCCTTCCATACCATTACTACCTTCTTCTTTATATTCGTGAGCCATAGTACGGGATTTATGATCCATTTCCATCGCCGAGCCACCACTGCCTTCTTCATATATACCATGATCGCCCTTTTCACCGTCATGCGCACCGTCATGTGCAAGAGCAGTCGAAGCAAACAACAGCAATATTCCGATCTGGGCCAATAAAATCGCAGTAAACATTCTTTTCATTTTTATCTCCTTAGTGTTGAAACGAGAAACGTAAATTATGTTCCAAGAGTATCAGTTTTTATTTTTCCAAAGAAACAAAATTATAAATGCTGCCAGCTTTCAGCACCATCCACAAAAAGTGTGTCTCCATTAACGAATTGATTTTCTATTAAATAGTCCAAAGCCTGTAGGAGGTTTTCGGTTTTCCCGTAAGTACGAGTGGGCACTTTTCTTGCTGCTTTCTCCAAATAATCGGGGGCCCTTCCTTGAGGTGCCAGAATAAGCCCTGGCGCTATGCCATTTACGCGAACAGTTTCTCCCCATTCTACTGCAGCCAATTCAGTTAAATGTTGTAATCCCACTTTACTAACGGAGTAAGCACCAAAAGTGGAAATATGCTTTCGCACTCGTTCGTCGATAATGTTGACAACCATACCTTTATTAATGGTTCGTTTATAGTCACGCATTAAAAGATAAGGGGACATTAGATTTAAATGCAGAGTATCAGTCAAAGTACCTCGTTGGGTTTCTTCCAGGTTTTCCTGGATAAAGTTTGCCGCTGAATTGATAAGCAACTCCACATCATCAAAATCGGCAAGTACTCTTGCGATAAATTGTTCTGCTTGGATTAGATTAGAAAAATCACACGCATAGCCTTGGCAATTCACACCATATGACTTTATTTCTTTAATCGCTGCTGACGGATTCGACTTATGATAATGCAATGCAATATTGAATCCTTTGTCTGCAAGATGCAGAGCCATTACTCTACCAATGCGAACGGCGCCTCCTGTTATGATTGCTGTAGGCATTTTTGCTCCCTGTTTGGCTTATGGTATAATTCAATCATTTAACTTCAAATTTCTTATTAAATCCACCTAAATTCAAAGCATTATTCGAACGGATTTTCAGGTAATTTTGTGAACAGGAGCTCAGGTTGTGATTGAAAAAAAATGTGTGAATATTGCGGTGCTAACCGTGTCAGACACAAGGACGGAAGCAGATGATAAATCGGGTCAGGTTCTGGTCGATCGAATTAAAGACGCCGGACATCATCTGGCAGAAAAAAAGATTATCAAGGATGAAAAAGATTTGATTCAAGGGCAATTGAAAAAATGGATCGCCAGCTCAGAAGTAGACGTTGTAATCGCCACTGGAGGAACCGGTGTCACTGGTCGCGATATTACCCCGGAAGCCTTTGAAGAATTGTATGACAAATCCATTCCTGGGTTTGGTGAATTGTTTCGTATGCTGAGCTACCAAAACATAAAGACTTCCACCATGCAATCGCGCTGCACCGGCGGCGTTACAAACGGCACTTTCCTTTTCGCCTTGCCGGGCTCAACAGGTGCCTGCAAAGACGGCTGGGATCAGATACTGGTCCATCAGTTTGACAGCACGCACAAGCCCTGTAATCTCGTGGAACTGATGCCTCGCCTTCTAGAGTAGCGGTGGGCCTCTAGAGTTTCGCAAGTAAGGCATAGGAAAACCATGCAACATTATCAATTTGAGGTAGACGAAGCTTCAAGTAAAAAACGTCTTGATGTTTTTTTGTCTGAAAATCTGCCAGAGATTAGTCGTTCGCGCCTTAAAAAGTTGATCGATGAAAAACGTGTGACGGTCAACGAAAGGTCCCGACCCGCAGGTTATAAAGTTCGTATCAAAGAGAAAATTGAATTTCATATTCCACCTCTTAAGCAATTGGA
>CAJWOD010000156.1 GCA_913044145.1 uncultured Nitrospina sp.
TAGATAGACATGAAAGCTTTATGCAATACGTAGGTTTAAAAGAAAAAATTTATGCTAACCAAACCAAAAAAGATTCTCTTATTTTAAACTACGATGATTCTAATACCCGTTCTATGGGAAAAAACTGTCCAGCTAAGCAGATCCTCTTTAGCCTAGAGAGTGAATTGGAATGTGGAGTCTATGTTAGTAAAGGAAAAATATTCGCACGTATAAATGAATTTGAAGGCGAAGTTTGCTCACTTAGCTCCCTCTCGCGTGGATTGGCCTGGCAGATAGAAAATGTTTTGCCTGCGGTGGCAGTAGCTCTACTGCTTAAAGTCTCTTTGGAATCCATCAAAAAAGTTTTGGGTAGTTTTGTGGGTTTGGAACACCGTCTTGAATGGGTATGTAGTCAAGATGGCGTTGATTTTATTAACGACTCTAAGGGAACTAATGTTGGTTCAGCATATAAATCATTAAATACTTTTGACCGTCCAATCATTCTAATTGCTGGAGGAAAAGATAAAAATGCAGACTTCTCCAGTTTAAAAAAAATTATGAAGAAAAAAGTTAAGCACTTGGTTTTAATTGGTGAAACACGACCAAAATTTAGAAGCTTGCTAAACGGATCTTTTGGTTATGAAGAATCGGATTCCCTGAAAGATGCGGTACATAAAGCAAAAGAAAAGGCGGATAAAGGTGATGTCGTCCTTTTTTCTCCAGCCTGTGCAAGTTTTGATATGTTCACAGACTATATCGATCGCGGAAATCAGTTTAAATCTATCGTAAAAAATCTTGAGGGGAATTAGGCGTTGAAAGAAACTCGTCAAAAACATACAGGTTGCGACTCAATTCTCTGTGTAACTGTAGCCATTCTAGTGCTTATAGGCATCGTAATGGTCTTCAGCTCAAGTGCAGCGTATACAGAACACAACGATTCCTTTTACTTTCTAAAACGACAGGTCCTATGGTGCCTAATAGGAACAGGAATGCTCTTAATTACAAAAAATTTGGACTACCACAAACTCCACCAGTATACATACCCGATCATGATCATTACTTTTCTATTGTTGATTGTCGTGATGTTTCCCGAGTTCAGCAAAAAAGTGGGGGGAGCCCGTCGGTGGTTGGCGTTTGGAGGGTTTTCGTTCCAACCTTCAGAACTAGCAAAATTTGCTCTGGTGCTATTTATCGCAAAGTCTCTGGTTAAACGGGCCGACAAGTTAAGAAATTTTGCCTACGGCTATTTACCGAATCTAATTGTTTTGGGTTTCTTTTTCATACCAATCTTGTTCCAGCCCGATTTTGGAACTGTAATGGTTATTTTAGCGGTCACCTGCACAATGCTTTTTATCGCCGGGCTCAGGAAAAAATTTCTGTTTCTTTCGATGCTAGCAATAATCCCTTTTATATCATTAGCAATTTACTTTGCCGATTACCGAAGCAGACGAATCATCGCCTTTCTGAACCCATGGAAAGATCCTTCTGGGGCGGGTTTTCAGGTCATTCAGTCTTTTTACGCTTTTGGAAGGGGAGGTTTCTGGGGCGCTGGTTTGGGAGAAAGTTCTCAGAAACTTTATCGTCTTCCAGAAGCACACACGGATTTTATTTTTTCAGTAATCGGGGAAGAGCTCGGCTTTGTGGGAACCACAGCAATCGTTCTCTTATTCTTAATTTTTATCTGGAGAGGATTTTTGACAGCCTACCAAGCCAAAGATCCTTTTGGAACTCATTTAGCAACAGGATTGACCCTGCTCATTGGGTTGCAGGCTTTTATAAACTTAAGCGTCGCTTCAGGCCTTCTCCCTACAAAGGGGTTGACCTTACCTTTTATAAGTATGGGGGGATCGTCGATGCTTGTGACAATGCTTTCTGTAGGCGTAATACTGAATATTTCAGAGCAAACTGCAAAACATTGACAATGAATTAATGAAAAAACGAGTTGTTATAGCGGGTGGTGGGACAGGCGGCCACCTTTATCCCGGAATTGCTCTAGCTAGAGCACTCATGAGGCACGATATGAATATTGAAATTTCTTTTGTAGGAACCCAAAAAGGTCTCGAAGCAAAAGTATTGCCGCGTGAAGGTTTCAATTTAAAAACTATTATTTCAGCAGGCTTGCTTGGAAAAAATAAAATTGCTCAATGGATATCCTGGTTCAAGCTGCCTATTGGAACTGCCCAATCGATGTGCTTTTTAATCAAAAAACGTCCGGGCCTTGTTGTTGGAGTCGGAGGATACGCATCTGGTCCATTGGTTTTTTCCGCGTGGATTCTTCGAATACCTATATTAATTCACGAGCAAAACTCTATATCTGGAATGACAAATAAATGGTTAGGAAAAATTGCTGACAAAATTGCTGTCTCATTTAAGGAGTCATCCGAATCTTTTCCAAAAGATAAAGTTGAGGTCACGGGGAACATGATTCGCGAAGAGTTTTGCCAGTCGAAAGAAGAATCTCTAACTAGAACTGAAGGTCCATTTCGGGTTTTGGTTCTTGGCGGAAGCCAGGGTTCTCACTCTATAAATATGGCTATGGTAGACGCTCTGCAATTCCTCTCCAAGCAAAAAGAGAATTTACATATTACCCACCAAACGGGAGAAGAAGATTTTGAAAGAGTGCGTGAAAAATATAAGGAAAACAATTTCTCTTCTGAAATACGCCCCTTCATTGATGACATGGGAGATCAATACAGAAAAGCTTCGTTAGTTCTTTGCCGGGCTGGCGCTACAACGCTTGCCGAAGTCACCGCTTGCGGAAAAATGTCAGTATTGGTTCCCTTTCCGCATGCGGCGCACAATCATCAAGAAAAAAATGCGCGCATTCTTGAAGCTGCCAATGCAGGGGAATTAGTTATGGATGAAGAACTATCTGGAGCGCGCATTGCTAAGTCAATTATTCAGGGGATGGAAGAACCCGAACGTTTGGAAGCCATGGAAAAAAATAGTTACAAACTTGGGAATCGAGACGCAACTGAAAAAGTTAGGCGTATTTGCATGGAATTACTAGAAAAAACTTACAGGCAATCTGGAAGAGCAAAAAAAATGCAAGGAAACTATGTTTTGTCATGTTTTTAGGAAAAACACAACGGATTCATTTTATTGGAATAGGAGG
>CAJWOD010000157.1 GCA_913044145.1 uncultured Nitrospina sp.
GCACGCCGCCAGCGTTCGTTCTGAGCCAGGATCAAACTCTCCAGTTATAAAACTTGGAATTTAATCCAGAATAAATCAAAGTAAATTGTTGCTAGACCCGCAACATCTTTTGACACCTATTCAATTTTCAAAGAGCAAAGCCAAAGAAAACGTATAAATACGCAACTTTGATAAAAATGTAGTCTGAATTTACTGAAAAAAGGCGAGAAATCTATATTTGAAAGCCTTTTCCCTAAAATTGTCCAGAAAAAACTTTCAGATACAGATTTTCAGGCAAATTGTTCAGCGGAGTAATAATAGTCCTTGAATCTTTGAAAAGCAAGACCTTTATTTCATAAAGGTAAGATTTTTTGGATTTTTTTTAAAACTTTTCTACTTAATAATTCCTTTTTATAACAATAACTGCCCTAATCCTAAAAGCCGAGAAAGATTCTCAGAGAACATTAACAAAACTTACTGATTCTGCAGTAAAAACCAACGCCTTTCTAAAACAATGACTAAATTGTCTTTCCATTCAAGACCACGAATAAATTTTCTCCTGAAAAAAATTAATATAAAGAAGTTATTTGAGTGTGTTTAGTCTGTTTTTTCTACAGCTTCCTCGACCATTTGTAGGCTTTTAAGGGTATAAAGCTTGTGGTATATACCTTTTTTTTCCATTAATTGGGCGTGATTGCCACTTTCGATGAGTTTTCCCTTGTCCAAAACTATAATGCGTTCAGCATTGTGAATTGTCGATAACCGATGAGCAATAATAAACGAGGTCCGGCCTTGCATTAGTCTTTTCAATGCTTGTTGGATGAGTAATTCCGATTCGTTGTCTAATGCTGATGTAGCTTCATCGAGAATAAGAATGCGGGGGTTTTTTAGTATTGCACGAGCAATGGCAATACGTTGTCGTTGTCCTGCTGAAAGGCGGATTCCTTTTTCACCGACGATGGTTTCGTAACCTTCGGGTGTCTCCATTATAAATGTATGAGCGTTGGCGGCTTTTGCAGCCTGGATAACTTCTTCTTCCGTCACACCAGGCTTTGCGTATTCAATATTTTTTAAGATAGTGCCGCCAAATAAAATTGTTTCTTGTGGCACAATACCGATCTGTTGCCAATAACTGGATTGTTGAACAGTTTTTATGGGAGTGCCATCGATGCGTATTTCCCCCTTAATAGGATCATAAAATCGGTGTAGCAGCTGCACTAATGTGCTCTTACCAGCACCGCTTGGCCCTACAAGGGCTATTGTTTGCCCTGGCTCTGCAGTAAAACTAATTCCACGGATCACTTCTTGATCCTTTCTATAATAGAAGTGAATATCATCCAGCTCTACTTTTCCTTCAATGTATGGCAAGGTCTTAGCTTCTGGCAGGTCACGCACTTCGCCTTCCATCGCGAGGATTTCAAAAATCCGTTCACTAGCACCGACTCCTTCTTGCATTCGTGCGTAAAGGCGCGCGAAACTACCCAGTGGCCCGGCAATGATCGTTGCGTAAAGGATAAATGCTATGAGCTCCCCAGGGCTGATTTCTCCAAGAATCACTTCGCGCCCGCCATACCACAGTAAAACTAGTGAAGTGGTAAAGGCGATGAATCCGATACTTGGGCCGAAAAATGAAGAGATTATGACTCGCTTTTTTGCGGACTGGAAACTGTCTTCCATGGCATTGCCAAAGCGTTCATTTTCGAGCTTGCTGCGCACGAAAGATTTTACAACCTGTATACAGGAAATATTTTCTTCAAGTATGGTAGTGGATACGGCGAGTTTATCTTGAATTTCTTTGGATAGCTTTTTTAGTTTACGACCAAACGTTCTCGCAAATAATACAAGAATTGGAGCAAGTATCATAACCAAGCAAGTCAACTTCCAATTCATATAGGTAATGATAATAATGCCGCCAAATAGCCGTATCGACTGCTGCAGTAAGGTTGCAGGCAGATCGGTTACTATGTTTTCGATAGTAGTGATATCGTTGGTCATACGAGAGACGATTTCGCCGGTACGGCGCTTAACAAAAAAACTTAGTGAGAGTGTTTGCAAATGTTTAAACAGCTTGATGCGAAAATCGGTGATTGCGCGTTTTTCGGTCAGATCAAATAAATAGTTGTGCGCGGTAGAAAAAACCAGTTGCAAGAGAAAGAGTCCCGCAATACTTAGTGTTAGATTGTTCATCAAGGCCATGTTTTTTTCAACCATGACGACATCGACCAGTTTTTTGATATAGAGAGGTACGGCGAGGTTGGTCAATGATGCGATAATGAGACAGACGGCTCCTACATACAAAGCTTTCTTATAAGGAATGAGAAGTTTTAGGATCTGTCGATAATTTTTCATTTAGACTGAGCAGGTTCTAGTTAAGTAATTTAATGTAGCATATTATTTTTAAAGACCAATTATTTGATTTTTGGAGAGCTCCGTTTGTTGGCTAAACTTTCAGCGATATTTACGGATATAAAAATTCAACACACGGTTTTTGCACTGCCTTTTGCCGTGATGAGCGCTTTCATTGCTTCAGGAGGATTACCTGAAACGAAAAAGTTGGCGTGGATCGTGGTGTGCATGCTGGGTGCAAGAAGTGCGGCTATGGCTTTCAATCGAATTATCGATGCACGGTTTGATGCAAAAAACCCGCGTACTCAGGGTAGAGCCCTACCTTCAGGACGCGTGGATAAGAATAGCTACTGGTTATTTTTAATTGTATTTTCTTTGGTTTTTATTTTTTCAGCAGGCATGCTGAACCAGCTTGCTTTATATCTTTCACCTTTGGCACTTATAATTATATTTTTTTATTCACTGACGAAACGCTTCACGCTTTATTCGCATTTTTGGTTGGGTCTTGCTATCTCGATTGCACCCGTCGGGGCTTGGGTTGCGATCCGCGAAGAGATTTCTTTTGTTTCTTTATTACTGGGGACGGCAGTGGTTTTTTGGCTTGTCGGCTTCGATATTCTGTATTCCTGTATGGATGTTAAGTTTGATCGAGAAAATAACTTAAAATCCATCCCCCAGAGATTTGGCGTTGAGAATGCCTTACGCATTGCGTTCGCTTCTCATGTCTTGATGATTCTTTTTCTAGTT
>CAJWOD010000158.1 GCA_913044145.1 uncultured Nitrospina sp.
CTTCTAACTAGACCCGACATGTGCGCCCCACACCCAAATCCTTTCCCAATATCATGGCATAAGGTTCGGATGTAAGTCCCGGATGAACAATGAACTTCAAAGTTTACCCGATTTTTACTCCTGCTGACAAATTCTATGGAGAAAAAATGTACAGAAACAGGCTTTCTTTCGATAGTAATACCATTTCTGGCCAATTTGTAAAGGGGAATTCCATTGTTTTTCTTGGCCGAATACATCGGTGGCACCTGCTTTTGCTTGCCTGTAAAACGCTGAAATGCTTCTTTTATCTGGTCATTCGTTACTCCAGATGCATTTCCTGTAGATACCACTTTTCCAGTAGCGTCCTGCGTGTCAGTTGCCGACCCTAAATCCATAGTACACTGATAATACTTAGATAAAGGAGATAGGAATTGAATGATCCGGGTAGATTGTCCCAGACAGATGGGAAGAATTCCCTCAGCCATTGGGTCCAGGGTACCAATATGACCTGCTTTTTTTACCCCCAGTATTTTTTTTATCTGGTTCACCATGGAAAAGGAGGTAGGACCTTGAGGTTTATAAAGGTTCACTATCCGATTCTGGGTGCAAGTCCTTGAGGATTCTTGTGATTTTTTCAACATGTTCCGCATTATCGTCTTTTTTAAATTCCAGTTCAGGTAAATATCTTAAATATAGGTTTTTACCCAAAGAATTTCTTATAAACCCCTTTGCACTTTTCAAGGCTTCCAAAGTATCAGTTTTCTCCTGTTCTGATCCCATCACACTGACAAAAACTTTTGCGTGTTTGAGGTTGTCGGAAACTTCGACCCGTGTAAGGGTTGCAAATCCGATTCGAGGATCTTTTAATCCGCTCTGAAGCAGTTTTGAAATTTCTTCAAGAAGCAGCTCTTGGATTCTTTGAGAACGTTTGAATCTCATAGCTACACCTTATTTTGGTTTTCAATACTCAAAAATTTGTAGAGTTCAATAGTTGTCGGTACTCATACTCAATATTTCCGTTTTGTAATCCACTATGTCAGCGAGGTTCATTCTGTCGATTGCATTAACTACTTTGGTCATCAGACCATCCATATAGGGTTTGTCTGAACTCACTGCGGATATGCCTATATGAAGGCTTTGTAAAACATCCTGATTCCCTACCTCGGCAATTGAAACATTAAAATCATTTTTTAGCCGGTCTTTAATGGCTCTTACAACTCGCCTTTTTCCTTTTAAAGAGTTGTTGCCATGTAAATAAAACCTTATGGAACAGCAGCCAATGACCATCTATCTTTTGTAATTTTATTAAAGTCAGGAGGTTATTTCTTCCATGATGAAAGGTTCAATAATATCCCCCAATTTTATATCCTGAAACTTATCTATTGAGATTCCGCATTCATAGCCTGCGGCTACTTCTTTCACATCGTCCTTAAATCTTCGGATTGACGCTATTTTGCCTTGATAGATGACTACGTTGTCGCGAATAAGTCTGGCCTCTAAATTCCGCTCGGCTTTTCCGGATAAAACATGAGACCCCGCAATCGTGCCCACTTTGGGGATGGTAAACACTTCTCTAACTTCCACTCGACCTACGGTTCTTTCTTTAAATTTTGGCGCGAGCATTCCTTCCATAGCTGCCTTCATATCATTAATGGCATCGTATATGATGCTATACATACGAATATCGACCTGTTCTTTTATAGCAAGTTTGCTTGCTTGGTCTGTGGGGCGGACATTAAACCCAATGATGATGGCATTCGATGCGGTTGCAAGTAACACGTCTGATTCGGTAATGCCGCCAACGGCATCGTGGATACATTTTATTCGTACTTCATCTCCGCCTAGTTTACTAAAGGCCTCCCGAACAGCATGTATGGAACCTTGAACGTCTGCTTTAACAATCAAGTCTAATTCTTTTATCTGTCCTTCAACGATTTGTTGATGTAAGTCATCCATGGTGATTCGGGTTGACTTAGCTAACTGAGCTTCTCTTTTTTGTTGTAATCTCATGTTGCTGAGCTGCCTAGCTCGCCTTTCATCTTGAACTACCATGAAATGGTCACCTGGCTGCGGAACGTCAGGCAGACCTACAATTTCAACAGGTGTAGCAGGAGTCGCTATTTTTATTTTTTTACCTGAATCTCCAATTAATGCTCGAACTTTTCCAAAATGGCATCCAACGATAAAAGGTTCACCCACTTGCAGAGTGCCGCTTTGAACAATCAGTGTTGCAACAGGGCCTCGACCCTTATCTAACTTAGATTCAATGATAACTCCTTTTGCTCTTAATTTTGGGTTTGCTTTCAATTCCATAATTTCAGCTTGAAGGATGAGGTTTTCTAAAAGGTTATCAATTCCAGTTCCTTTTAAGGCGGAGACCTCGATATAAATTGTTTGTCCACCCCAATCTTCTGGTAGAAGCCCCTGATCAGCCAATTGCTTTTTCACTTCATCGGGTTTGGCGTCTGGTTTATCAATTTTATTTATCGCAACAAGAATAGGTACACCCGCAGCCTCTGCGTGGTGAATGGCTTCTTTTGTTTGAGGCTTTATTCCATCATCTGCAGCTACTACAAGTACAACAATATCTGTCACTTGTGCACCACGGGCTCGCATTGCTGTAAAAGCTTCGTGCCCAGGAGTATCCAGAAAAGTGATCGCGGAACCTCTAATATGAGCTTGATACGCGCCTATATGTTGGGTAATACCCCCGGCTTCTACTTTAGTTACTTCGGTTTTACGTATTGCATCGAGTAATGAAGTTTTACCGTGATCCACGTGCCCCATAATGGTTACTATGGGTGCCCGTAAAAGGTGGTCTTTGGGGTTGTCTTCTTCTTCTTCTATGAAGTCTAGTTCTGATTTTTCAGTAAGAAGTTCAACTTCGAATCCCATTTTATCTGCGACTTTGCTTGCAAGATCAAAGTTAAGAGTTTGATTAATGTTAGCTAGAACACCAAAAACCATTAGCTCTTTTATGATTTCATTGGGAGTGGTTTTTAAAGTTTCAGCTAGATCCCGGATAGGAACATTTTCGCTGATCTTTACGAGTTCAAATGCTTGTTCTTCTTCTACG
>CAJWOD010000159.1 GCA_913044145.1 uncultured Nitrospina sp.
TCGTCTGGGTTGACCCGAATGTTTATTCTTAAGAAAAATGGTGTGGAATATGTTGGTCAACTGCGGATCAGTCCGGAAGATCCAATAGTAAAAGTTGAAATATTCAACGAAAATTATTTTGGTGAATTTGAACAGCCCGAAGCGGCTGTGTTGGAAAACCTGACCCAAAAAGTGTTGAGTAAGGTGAAAAAAGAAAAAGAGATCTCAGATAATGTCAAAGCCTTGATTAAAGATTTCAGGGAATGTAAGAAATTGGAAGATATTGAAGCCGAGACAATCGAACCAGATTCACAGAAAGAAGAAAGAGATATTGAGGCGATGTTTGATCGGCTCAACCGCGAGTACTTTAATGGCAAAATTAAAGCGACAGTAAAATGGGGTCGCGATATAAAAACTCAGAATAAAAGCGGTTTTCGTTACGGGTCTTATGATGAAAATAAAAAGCTTATTCGTTTACATCCTCGCTTAAAGCAGAGCTTAGTTCCTATCTATGTTCTTGAGTTCACTCTTTATCACGAAATGTGTCACCAGTTTGCGCCTTCCTACAAGAGAAACGGATCGTGGCAAAGTCATCACCCTGAATTTAAGAAAAAGGAAAAGGAGTATAAGAATTTCAAGGATGCGCGTAATTGGGAAAAAAATAACTGGCATAAACTATTGCTACCTGCTAACGAGGAATCAGAGGCAGTATGAAACGGATGGTGTTAACTTTTTAATAGTGGGGAATAGGTCTGGATTGGTGTCAAGCCATGAAAATGATCAAATGTTTTATAAAATATGAAAAGTTGGAAGCTGTTCGAGAAAAACTATTCGAACTAGGAGTGCCAGGGTTGTCTGTAGTCGATGTTAAAGGCATTGGTAAACCTATGGGGCAAATGAAATCAGATTCCGACTCCAAAGTTCCCCAATTCCATCCTTGTGTAGAGATCTCTATTGTTCTTGAAGCCGCAGCAGTTCAAGAAGTTATTGATACGCTGGCTAAAGAGATGCATACCGGCAACCTGGGCGATGGAAAAATCTTCGTGCTTCCGGTAGAAGATGCAGTACGGGTAAGAACAGGGGAGCGAGGAAAACAAGCTTTTTATTGATCCAGTTGGTCACTCCATTGATAGTTGATAACTTTGAATCGGTAGAAAAAAATATTAGCGATGCTGCTAAAAAAGCGGGAAGAAACCCTGACTCCATCCGATTGATTGTAGTTTCCAAACAAGCGTCTTCCGAAAAGGTGTTGGCTGCTTATCAAGCCGGAGCAAGATGCTTCGGTGAAAATAAAGCCCAGGAAGCGGTTACTAAAATTGATGAGGTTAACCTACCAGATGTGAGCTGGCATTTCATCGGTCATCTACAAACAAACAAGGTTAAGTATCTCGATTCGCGTTTTGATTTAATCCATTCCGTTGATAGCTTGTCTTTGGCTAAAAAAATAAGTACGTTTTGTGAAGGTCAGAACAGGACTCAAGCCGTCTTGTTACAGGTAAATATTTCTGGAGAGGAAGCAAAATTTGGAATGACACCCTCAGAGTTGAAAAAACAACTTTCCAATTTTGGGCAATTGAAAGGGATTCGTGTTCAGGGTTTGATGACAATTCCACCGCAGGACCCCGAACCAGAAAATTCACGTAAATATTTTTTAAAGTTACGTGAATTACGGGACACATGTCAGGCCTTAAAGGTTGAAGGGATAGAACTCAATGACCTATCAATGGGTATGACCAGCGATTATAAAATCGCGGTAGAAGAGGGCGCGACCCTAGTTCGTGTTGGCAGCGCTATATTTGGATCGCGTTCGTAAGGGGAAATTATCATTAAGGAGAATAATCTTGTGTTGAAAAACAAAAAAATTGGATTCATCGGCGGCGGTAATATGGCCGAAGCTATTTTAAAGGGAATGCTTTCATCTTCATTGATCAAGGCATCCAATATTTTTGTTTCAGAGCCGAATAAGAGTCGTCAAACTTTTTTGACTACTGAATTTAAGGTCAAGGTAGTGAAAGGTAATCTTGATCTCGTAAAAAAAGCAGATGTCTTGATTGTTGCAGTCAAACCTCAAATCATTCGAGAGGTGCTAAAAGATATTGCCGACCAGGTGGACTCCAAAAAACTAGTGATATCAGTTGCTGCTGGAGTTCCTATATCTCAAATAGAAAATGCTTTGAGCAAAGGAAAAAAGAAAAAACTTTGCGTGGTAAGGACTATGCCCAATACACCTTCAGTCGTTCAAGAGGGAGTTACCGCCATAACGGCAGGCAAGCGAGTGGGCAAACCCGATTTGAAAATTTCACATGAAATTTTTCAAGCGGTAGGTCGGACAGTTGATGTCTCGGAAGAACAAATCGATGCGGTAACCGGATTGAGTGGTAGTGGGCCTGCCTACATTTTTATGATCATCGAAGCCCTCTCCGATGCCGGAGTAAAGATGGGTCTATCAAGGCAAGTCGCTAATGAACTTACTGTTCAAACAGTTTTGGGTTCAGCTTTGTTGGTGAGAGAAACGGGTACATCGCCAGGAGAGTTAAAAAACCGCGTGACTTCTCCGGGAGGAACTACCATTGCTGGACTGCACGCTTTAGAAAAAGGTAGCCTACGTGCCACCCTGATGAACGCAGTAGAAAAGGCCACACTTCGTTCAAAAGAGCTAGCACATTAGGCGTGGATATGGTGGCTCGGTTTTTGCTCTCTAGCCGGAAACAGCGGATTGAGCCGGTATCCAATAATATTTTTCTAGTAGAATCGAAATAGCAAGGAGGTCTTGTAATGAAATTAGATGCAAACAAAAAGATTCTTATCGTAGTAGCACTTGTTCTTTATCTTTTCTATAAAATAATGGGCGGATGAATATAATTAAGGAGCTAGCCCGCTAGGTATGGATCTGATGTTATTTTTCCAGTAGCTTTTGAAATCCTTTTTTTCTTTTCGATTTTTTGCATTAAATCGTCAAATAGAATCTTCATTATTACTACTGCAAGGAAAAAAGAAAGGATAGTCTAATGGTTGAAGTATTGATAGGACTGGTCGTTGTTGCAGTTATTTTGATATGGATACT
>CAJWOD010000160.1 GCA_913044145.1 uncultured Nitrospina sp.
TCGCCTCGATTGACCATGCCTATAACTCGCTTGACATCATTATTATGAACAACGGGTAGTTGCTCTACATCCAGTTGTGCAAATAATTCCATGGCTTGATTTAAATTGTTTTCAGGAGTGAGAAACTTTACTGGTTTAACTGAGAGGTCATTGGCGACCACTAGGTCTGCGAGTTCTTCTTCAAAAATCATTTCCCGTACACTATGAAATGATAGAATCCCGGACATTTCTCCCTTGCTGTTGACCACAGGAAAGTAAAAGTTTTTTGAATATGAGATGGTTTCAAGAATTTTTCTAAAAGGCATCCCTTCAGGGATATTAGTGACCTCATTATTCATAACTTGACTTACTTTAATCGAATTTAGAATGGAAACTTCCCTACCATGTTGAATATTTATTCCTTCTTTAAGAAGTTTTTGAATATAAATTGAATTTTTAGTGAATCCACGGAATGTTTGGGCCGAAACAATACAAGTGATCATAATGGGTAGAATGATTGTGTAGTCGTTGGTCAGCTCAAAGAGCATCAATATATTTGTCAAGGGTGCTTGCATAACTGCCCCTGCAACAGCTCCCATCCCAACCAGGGCATAGGTTTCTGGTGAAGCGGTAAAGTCTGGACTAATACCATGGACTAATGCTCCAAATGCTGAACCTAGCATGGCCCCTATGAAAAGGGAAGGAGCAAAGACTCCTCCCAACCCGCCAGATCCAAGCGTTACTGAGGTGCTAAATATTTTTAGGAAAATTAATATAAAAGCCATATTCCAGAGCAACTCTCCAGATAAAGCTTTTTCCATAAATTCATAACCGTTACCTAGAATTGCAGGAAATCCTATGGAAATTAAGCCTATAAGTAATCCTCCTAAGGCAGGTTTTAAAAATTTTGGGATGTGAACTTTTTTCTGAAAGAAATCATGGGATTTAAAGTAAAACACAGTGAACAATTTAGAAACGATGCCACATAATAGACCTAGAAATAGATAAAAAATAATTTCAGAGTAGCTGACAAGCTCATGAATGGGTACCTGAAATGTAATTTCGTTTCCTTCTAGAGCTCTTCCAGTTGCTGTGCCGATTACTGAAGCAACAATAATTGGGCTAAAAGTGTGGATTGCAAAATCACCAAGGATAATTTCAAGAGCAAATAATACTCCAGCTAAAGGAGCATTGAAGGATGCTGCTATCCCTGCTGCTGCACCACACCCCACCAATACTCGTACCCTTTCTCTTGATAAATGAAAAATATTTCCTAATGCCGACCCAACTGCTGATCCAATTTGTACGGTGGGTCCCTCGCGACCTGCTGAGCCACCTGAGCCAATTGTTAAAGCTGAAGTTGCTGAGCAAGTGATTAGGGTACGCTTTCGAATTTTTCCGGCTTTCAATGCAACAGCATGCATGACACGGTGTACACCGTTTTCATTTACGGCATCAGGGAAAAAATGACAAATAATGCCTGTGAAAATACCGCCGAACATTGGCATGAGTGGCAAAAGAAAAGGTAGTGCGGTTCCCGTAACTCCTAATAAGGATAATCCTTCAGAGGAAAACACCAAGCCAAAAAATTCAATCATCCATCGGAATGCTGTGGAGGCAAAACCGGCAAGAAAGCCTATTAAAGCTGCTAGTATCAGCATATTATGATCTTGCATTAAATATGCTTTAATCTTTTCTTGAGTTATTTTTAATTTTGAATCCACAGGATTTTAGATGATGAGAATAAGAATTTTTATTATAAAGAAAGTAGCTTTTGATAACCATTGTATTATATTGAGATAGTTATTGGAGTTTATGATATGCTCCTTAGAATTTTCAATTTTAGTCAATATGGGAACTTATTAAATGGCTCAAGAAAATCCGGAAGTAATTATTGCTCCTTCCATTCTTTCAGCTGATTTTGGTCGTCTGAATGATGAGGTCAAGGCGGTTGAGCAGGCTGGCGCTGACTGGATTCATGTGGATGTTATGGATGGACATTTTGTTCCCAACATGACTATCGGACCAGCGGTTGTGGAGTCTGTTCGTAAGGCAACCGAATTGCCGCTAGATGTACATTTGATGATAGAAAATGCTGATTCTTATATAAAGGATTTTGCTAGCGCAGGATCTGACATCATTACTGTTCATGTGGAAGCGTGTCCTCATCTGAATCGCACCATTCAGTTAATAAAAGAACAAAAGGCCAGGGCTGGGGTGGTACTCAATCCTGCTACTCCCCTATCATCTATTGAAGAAATTCTTCATGAAATCGATATGGTTTTATTGATGTGTGTTAACCCTGGTTTTGGCGGGCAATCGTTTATCCCTTCCATGTTAGACAAAATTCAAAACTTAAACGATGTTATGTCGCATTACGAACATCCAATTGAATTGGAAGTAGATGGTGGTATAAAAACCGAAAATGCGGGTGATATTAAGGGGGCGGGAGCTAGTGTATTAGTAGCCGGCTCAGCCATTTTCAATGCAAACGATTACAAAAAAGCAATAAAATCCTTACGGGAAGCTTAATTTAGCGAATCGAAGCATAGGCAGATTTTAGGTTTATCGCTATAATTTCTTATTTGGGGTTCTAAATTATTATATGAAGTATTCAGGTATAACCTAGAGGTGCTATGAGAACATATAAAGATGATGACTTGTATTACGGTGATGACATGGTTGACCCTGATGTTCATGGCAATCCAGTAAGGCTTTCGAGAGATGCTTTCAACAGGATCATGGAGTCAACACTTAGGGCTATGGGTATAAAGACCCAGAGCAAGTATGGGATCATAGACCTGAGTAGAATGATGAATATGGCAGGATGAAGTACATGACTCCCAAGCAATTTAAAGATATATGCAACGTGGGAGTTAATAACTACAACCGCTCGAAGAAAGAATGATAGCGTGTTATTTATAATTAAACTTCCGCGCGACAACACTAAAAAGCCCGCTTATATTTAAAATATAAGCGGGCTAAATATTTTTAAATTTATTTTACTGAGACAGAGGTTAAAAATTATTCGGCATTTTCATCCAAACCTTGCTCAAGTTCAC
>CAJWOD010000161.1 GCA_913044145.1 uncultured Nitrospina sp.
AATAAATTAAACTTCGATTATGTCTTTCTCTTTTGTCTGGATAATCTTATCTACTTCTGCTACGAATTTATCGGTAATTTTCTGAGTTTCATCGTGCGCTTTGCGCCCTACATCTTCTGAGATCTCATGATTTTTTTCTGATTTCTTGAGTTTTTCATTAATATCCCTTCGGATGTTTCTTAAAGCCACCTTACATTCCTCCGATTGCTTTTTTACCAATTTCACCAGTTGCTGTCGCCTTTCATTTGTTAGCGGTGGAATAATCAATCGTATTACCTTACCATCATTGTTGGGGGTCAAATCCAAATCAGAACCTTGAATTGCTTTTTCAATATCCTTCAGAATCGATGTTTCCCAAGGCTGTATTGTTAAAGTCTGGTTATCAGGCGCTCCCAGAGTAGCGACTTGTTTTAAAGGCGTAGGATTACCGTAATAATCAACTAGTAGGCCGTCTAGCAAAGCTACTGATGCTTGTCCTGTTCTTAATTTCCCTAGTTCGTGAAGCAAATGGTCTATCGAATTTTTCATTTTATGTTCAGCGTCTTTTATTAATTCTTCTTCCATTTTTTAAGCCCCCACGATTGTTCCAATTTTTTCACCTAACAAAACTCTTTTTATACTATGCGTCTGGCGAAAATTAAATATTACCATAGGTAATTTATTATCCATACAAAGAGAAACTGCCGTTGAATCCATTACCTTCAGTCCTTTTTTTAACACATCTAGATAGCTCAATTCTTTATACTTTATTGCATCTTTATCTGTTCTAGGATCCGAACTATAAATGCCATCCACTTTTGTTGCTTTAAAAATTACATCGGCTCCGACTTCCATAGCTCTTAAAGAGGCTGCAGTATCTGTAGTAAAATAGGGGTTGCCTGTTCCTCCTGCAAAAATAACGACACGTCCTTTTTCCAGATGCCGAACCGCCTTCCGGCGGACATAGGCTTCGGCAACGGCTTGAATTTCTATGGCGGTCTGAACACGGGTGGCAATACCTGCTTGTTCTAACGCAGCCTGGAGAGCTAGCGCATTAATAACCGTTGCTAACATTCCCATATAGTCACCCGTGGCCCGTTCTATGCCAATCGAGCTTAATGAAGCACCTCGGAGAATGTTTCCTCCACCAATTACAATAGCTATTTCAACACCCAGGTCTTTAGCAGCTCTGATTTCTTCTGTAATATTCTTTAAGGCATTTTCGTGAAGCCCAAAATCTCCTTCTTCGGCAACCAGACTTTCGCCGCCTAATTTTAGCAGCACCCTTTTATAAATGGCTTCGGGCATTAAACTTCGAACCTTGAAAATCTACCGATATTGATATTCTCGCCCAGTAAAGCAATTTTTTGTTTAATTAACTCTTGGACAGTAATATTGGTATCTTTAATAAAGGGTTGTTCCAACACACAGTTTTCTTCGTAAAATTTTTCCATTTTTCCAGAAACAATTTTTTCAATAATATTTTCAGGTTTACCCGACTCTTTTGCTTGGTGCGCAAAAATTTCTTTTTCTTTATCTAGGATTTCCTGTGTAACTTCTTCCCGCGTTGCAAACCGAGGTTTAGCAGCGGCAATATGCATGGCAATATCACGAATCAGCTCCTGAAAGTCTGGCGTATTGGCCACGAAATCTGTTTCGCAATTCAGTTCCACCATTACTCCAAGTTTATTGCCAGCGTGAATATAAGTACCTACGGAACCATCCCCAGTTTGCCGATCCGATTTTTTATCTGCCTTTGCTAGCCCTTTTTTACGCAAGAAAGTGATAGCAGCTTCTACATCTCCACTAGTTTCTTTTAACGCAGACTTACATTCCATAATTCCCGCCCCAGATTGAGAGCGTAGTTCCTTAACCATCGTAGCAGTTATTTCCATTCCTAAACATCCTTACAAAAAAGTTAACTAAAATTATTTGAAGAAGACAAATTACTTGATCCGTAAATTTATTTTGAGTGATTTCGGTTGGTCATCCCGTAGAAACTATCTCCTACGAAAATAATTCCAGCCTGGGTTTTTAAACCTGAAATTAATTCAGATTAGGCAGGAACTACAGTTTCACTTTTGTCATCATCATTAGGAGCCGGGACTGTCTCGGCTTTCTTACTAGGGCTTAACTTAACCTCAGTCTCTTCTTTTTCTTGGCTGGATTTTTTCATCTCGTGACCCTCCAAATAAACATCTGCAATTCTATGCGCAAACAGCTTGATGGAACGCATGGCATCATCATTTGCGGGAATAGGAAAGTCGATGCCATCTGGGTCAGAATTTGTATCCACCAAAGCTATGATTTTTATGCCTAATTTTTTTCCTTCTGCCAACGCAATTTTTTCTTTTCGAGTATCAACAATAAACATAACGTCGGGTAAATCTTTCATGGTTTTGATACCACCAAAAAATTTATTCAGTTTGACAATTTCTTTACGTAAATCTAACGCTTCCTTTTTATGTAAGTGATCAAACTGATTTTCCTCATCCATTTTTTCCAATTCATGTAATCGCGCAATACTTTTTCTAATCGTTGCAAAATTAGTGAGGGTCCCTCCCAACCAACGCTGATTGATATAATGCATTCCACACCTTGTGGCTTCATCTGCAATCAATTCTTGGGCTTGTTTTTTCGTTGCCACGAAAAGAACTTTTTTCCCAGCGCGAGCACTTTCTCTGATGTATTTTTCAGCTGCCTGAAAAGCGGTAAGAGTCTTTTGTAAATCAATAATATAAATTCCGCTGCGTGCGCCATATATATAAGGCTTCATTTTGGGGTTCCACCGGTTGGTTTGGTGGCCAAAATGAACACCAGATTCGAGTAGGTTTTTCATTGTGATTTCAGACATTCTATCTCCTTAAAATTAAATGGGTTATACCACCGCCTCCATCGACTCGCATTAGGAACCCGCAGGCCACCCCTAATTTGATCCGGAAACGTGCGTGATTAAATTTTCTGGAATTCTTCCAAAAAGGAAGCCAATTGCTGCTTAGATTAACATATTCAAGTTTAACTAACAATATGGAACCGGCTAAATTTAAGAAAAAT
>CAJWOD010000162.1 GCA_913044145.1 uncultured Nitrospina sp.
TTCCAATAGTTTACCTGATAAAATAAATCCCATATAACTCCTAATTCACAATTAACCATTAACACGCAATTTCGATAAGTTGTAGAAGTGAAATTGTATGTCAGATAATTATCACTACCAAAAGTATGGTGGTTATTATTGACGTAATAGATAAAAAAATTCACTATTTTTTCCTTTGTTGGCAAAAGTATGACTGTCCGATTAGATCAAAAAACTCTTAAGGAAATTAAGAAATGGAAAGATTGGCAATTTAAACTGTCATTTATGCACAGAACTTTGGAATTAGCCAAAAGAGGAAAGACCTCTCCCAACCCTATGGTAGGAGCCGTTCTAGTTAAGGACGGTATAATTATCGGAGAGGGATTTCACTCATTTGCGGGTGGCCCGCATGCGGAAGTGGTAGCTTTTAGTAAAGCGGGTAAGAAAGCTAAAGGCGCAGACCTTTATGTTAATTTGGAGCCTTGCTGCCACCAGGGTCGAACCCCTCCTTGTACAGATGCCATTATTAAATCAGGTGTGAGCAGGGTTTTTGTAGGGATGAAAGACCCGAATAAACTGGTTAATGGTAAAGGAATTCGCAGATTAAAAGCTGCCGGCATAAAAGTTTCAGTAGGAATTTTGAAAGAAGAATGTGAAAAACTTAATGAGGGGTTTGTTAAGGTCATGAAAACGGGACTTCCTTTCGTCACCATGAAAACTGCTATTTCCCTTGATGGGAAAATCGCCACCAGAACGGGGAATTCTCAATGGATCTCAGGAACCCAGGCCCGCAACTTTGTACATGAGCTGAGAAATCAAAATTCCGCTATTCTCATAGGGACAAATACTATTTTAAAGGATAACCCGCAATTAACTTGCCGTTTGAAAAAAAAAGAAGGTCGACATCCTACGCGAATTATTTTAGATCGGGGGAATAAAATTCCACTAAAAGCTAAGGTTTTTTCAAATAGCAAAAAACAACAAGTAATTTATGTTGCTGGGTCAAAACTTTCATTGAAAAGAAAAAAATCTCTAGTTGAAAAAAATATAGAAATTATAAATGGAAAAACTAATAAGTCAGGATTTGATTTAAAGCATCTAATGAAACTTCTAGTGAAAAAAGATATTACCTCTGTATTGATTGAAGGAGGGGGGGAGATCAATAATAGTGCTCTTAAGGCAGGTATCGTTGATAAAATTTATATTTTTATCAGCCCTATTCTTATTGGGGGTAAACAAGCTCCCGGACTAATTGGAGGGGTCGGAGTTTCTAAAATTGCGAAGGCATTAAGTTTGAAGAATATGAAGGTAACTAAAATGGGAGAAGACTTGATGGTGGAGGCCATACCATGTTTAGCGGAATAATTGAAACAGTAGGCGCCGTCCGTGAATTTGTCCGTGGCGATGAAAGTGCAACCATGATTGTAGGGACGGATACTAACTTCAGGAATTTAGAAGAGGGAGAAAGCATTGCGGTGAACGGTGTTTGCCTAACGGTTGTTGAGTTTGATGACTCAGCATTTCGAATGGATTTGGGAACCGAGACATTAAGCAAAACCAGTTTTAAAAACTCTAAAGTAGGAGATCAGGTAAATTTAGAAAGATCGTTAACACCTTCTTCAAAAATCAGCGGTCATTTTGTAAGTGGACATATTGATCAAGTAGGGAAGTTAATAAGTATTGAAGAAAAACCTGGTGAATTTTTATTAAAATTTTCTCACCCTCCTTTTCTTACTCCATACATAATGGAAAAGGGTTCCATCGCTTTAGATGGAATCAGTCTGACAATTTTTAATTGTAAAGAAAACTCCTTTAATGTTTCTATTATTCCTTTTACATGGAGTCATACGAACCTTAATACTAGAAAAATAGGCGATTTAATAAATATTGAATGTGATATGATTGGTAAATACGTATACAAAGCATGTGAAAATCTTATAAACCCAAAAAAATCAAGTTCTGTTTAATTTTTTAACGCAAGAAGGTTAGAAATAAATGGGAAAAGAATTTAGCAGTATAGAAGAAGCTATTAAAGATGTGCGAGAAGGAAAAATGATTGTCATCGTTGATGATGAAGATCGAGAAAATGAAGGTGATTTGATGATCGCCGCAGAAAAGGCAACGCCCGAGCTTATTAATTTCATGGCTAGGTTTGGCCGTGGTTTAATTTGTTTAACATTGACTGAAGAGAGAACTAGGGAGCTAGGACTTTCTATGATGGTAGATGACAATCAGTCGGCTTTTGAAACCCCTTTTACTATTTCTATTGATGCTCGTTATGGTATTAGTACAGGTATTTCAGCTTCTGATCGGGCTCATACAATCAAGGTGGCTATTGATCCAAAATCAATTAAAAGTGACCTAGTGAAGCCAGGGCATATTTTTCCTTTAAGAGCTAAAGATGGAGGGGTTTTGGTAAGGATGGGTCAAACAGAAGCTTCTGTTGATATGGCGCGCTTATCTGGTTTAAACCCTTATGGGGTAATCTGCGAAATAATGAACGAGGATGGAACCATGGCTCGGGTTCCACATTTAATAGATTTTATCAAAGAGCATGGGTTGAAAATGATCACCACTAAAGATTTAGCAGAATACCGTCTTATGAAGGAGGCCTTGGTAGAAGAAGTTACATCTACGGTTTTGCCAACGCATTCAGGTGAGTTTAAATTGGTTGCTTTTCAAAATGTATTGGATGAACAAATTCATATTGCCCTAGTTAAGGGTGAAATAAAAGAAGATAAGCCAACGCTAGTTAGAGTGCATTCGCAGTGTTTAACAGGCGATACTTTTGGTTCTTATCGTTGTGATTGTGGGGAGCAGCTTCAGAAATCAATGGAAATCATTGGGAAAGAAGGAGAAGGCGTTTTACTTTATCTTTATCAGGAAGGCCGGGGCATTGGTATTATAAATAAATTAAAAGCTTATGCTTTACAGGATGGCGGAAAAGATACAGTTCAAGCTAATGAGGTTTTGGGGTTCAAGCCGGATCTAAGGAACTATGGAATTGGCGCCCAGATTCTTCGTAAATTGGGATTAAGAAAAATACGCGTCA
>CAJWOD010000163.1 GCA_913044145.1 uncultured Nitrospina sp.
TTTTATTTTCTTCATTACAGGGGCCCTTATTTTCCCATCTTTTTTATTTGCAAATTCTTTTAATCAGCTGATTGAACAAAAACAGATTTTGAAAAACCAGTTTGGCATTGCAACACTAGAGTGCTTTCCCTTCACAAAGAAAATAGGGTTCACAGAGCACCAGATACCACTGATTGAAAAGTGCTTGAAGGGGGTGACTACACTCAAGGAGGCACTCGTCCAGGTTGGCCATACCGATTATAAAGAGGTGGGGATCAGTAATCGTTTTTTGAAAACCGCTGGTTTTCACACTATTTTAATTGATTGGAAGGCTTCTTCATCTGAATTAGTTCGTTTTCTAAATCAGCGTCTCAATACTAAGGAACAATTGGAATTTCTGAATAAAATTCGCCTATTAAAAAAGAAGATTGCCAGTAAAGGGATAGTTAAGGAATTTTATTGTTCTAAAGAGATTTCAAACACAGATTGTTTGGCAGGCTATAAAAACCTCGTTGCTGTGCGTATTCCTCCAACGACAAAAAGAACAGGTTGGCATGAAATTATGATTACTCATTCTTCTTCTTCATCGGACAAACCCAATAAGCTTATTTTAGGGTTTAACGAATTACCTGCCGAAATGGAAAATCGGATTTTAAAAGATCCTTATGAAACTTGGAAACCAAAAAAGAAAATGTATGAGGCTATTCAAGAAAAATATGGGAAAACATTTAAAGAGAAACTTCAGTTGGAGAATTTGATTTGTGCCTCCGAAATCACTTTAAGAGAATGCAAGCAGGGAGCTGTTAATTTATTGAAGGCCAGCCAATCGACCGAATTTCGTATGCGTTACTGGGGAAAAGTGACTCTAAACCGGCACAATACTTTCATAGAAGATGACTTTAATGCGCAGATCCGTTTCGACCTCCCAGCAGAAGAAATCATTGAACATTTTTCCCGCAAAGCCATAAAAACTAAGGCTGCAGAGAATACAACCCTAGCAGTAAAATTAGAGAAACAGACAAAAAATAATGCTTCCAAGCTACGAGCAGTTTGTGATCTTCAGGGCCTATCTTCTGCTCTTTGCGCCAAAGCTTTCAAAACCTTTATTCGATTTGTAAAAAACAATCGCGACTATCAAGCTGCTTTGCCCTGGGACACTCTAATGTTTATCGACGGGGCTCAAATTGCTCGGGTCAATTTCGCACTCAATTCCAGTTCCCAATCCACCTACCTATATATTGATGCCAACAGTAATGATCGGCAGTTTTCTAATTTTTTGCAAAAATTCCGATCCAAAAATTAAGGCTTACTGATTATTATTTATATAAAGAATTTGATGGAGAGCAATAAGCAAGGATCTGTTCACTTAATTTAAATATCGACGAGGGTCAATAGACTTCTTCGATCCTTGAAATTAGGTGGATAATTGATCGTGTGCAACCTAGTAAATCTGGGATCGATAAACTTTCTCCTGGTTCATGCATTTTGGCATCTGGGTCGTAAGCTCCCAAGCATAAAGGCTGAACATCTCCCAAAGCACTCATCAGTTTTTCAACGAATGGAATAGTACCTCCACATCCATATAGACAAGGTTTCTGATTAAATCCCTTTTCAAGTGATTCAAGCATCAATGGAAACACTGGATGAGTAATTTCTGTCATCCAAGGAGAAGCTCCTTTATCCTCCTTAATGCTCAACTCATACCCTGGAGTTATATTTTTTAAAAGATAGTTTTTTAAGTTAACTGCAGAGATTTTATCTTTGTTTCCTGGGGCCAAGCGAAGTTCTACAAGTGCCTTTGCGGATGGATCTTTATAGAGGCGAGGTTCTAACTTCTGATCGACAAAAAGTGATTGGACTTTTATCCGGCCATAGGGCGCAAGCTTTTCCAGCTCCGGATTCAAAGTTCCATCAGAAGAAATCAAATGATCGATCATTCGCGCTAGTTGAATCTCTGGGATCGGAACGGGACCACCATTTACTCCTGAGTGGGGATCCTTTGATGCTGATTGCAAAATAAGATCAATAGTTGCGGGCGAATCACTAACAGCATTTACTATTAAATTTAAATTAAATGGATTTTTTTCTTTTAAAATAGCTTTAATTCGTTCAGAAAGAATGAAAGCATCATGTGTTTGCGAAAAGGTCAAACGGGCTCCGGCGGTTCCAAGAATAACGCTACCTGATACGCGGTGACCTGGACGAGCATTTACAAAAGAAGTACGTAGTTGCGCAATCAGAATGGAGGCAATATCTTCCGATACTGTAAGTTTGGTTGCTTGAAGCATTCCGGCTGTTTCCCTAAGCGCATTTACCGAAGTTGGCACGAAGGAATAGCCTTTTCTTTCATCATCATTGACAGGTTGGTCAGATTCGGAGATCTCTTTGATAGCAAGTGAATGATCATCTTCAATCAGTGTTGAAAGCAGTTTGTATAATGCAGTTTGTTCGTCAATAGAAACCTCCTTAGAGTTTTTCTCGACAGTGATCTCCATCTGGATAATTCCCCGCAGGGAAGTTGTGAGGCCCGGTATACCCTGAGCAGGATTTACTACATCAGTAATTACAACGTAATCAATATTAGAAAAAAATGCTTTATTTTCATTGATTTGATCGATCAAACTATGAGAGCCGCTCTCTTCTTCAGTTTCAAAAATTACTTTTATATTACAAGGAAGTTGGGAAAAATCGCCTTCCAGGGCACCTTTTACTGTTTGCATGAGTGCATCGATAGACATTCCAATGGAAACAACGCCACTCAAGTCATCTGCTGCTCCTCTTCCATATGCACGAGATCTGTCTTCGTTCCACCTCAATTGAGTTGGTGCAACTCCTCCCCACTTTTCAAATTTTTCGTTGTCCATATAGGGTTGTTTGTCCAAATGCGCATAGAAGAGAAGTGTTGGCTTTTCTTCAGCGGCAAAGATTTCTGCCATAAGAATTGGAAATGGGTGTTTGTTCTTTGAGTTATTTATCGATATCTTTGACAACCCTATTTTTGTCAGATATTTTTTCGTGCATTCTAAAATTTCCTTCATATCTGAGGGAA
>CAJWOD010000164.1 GCA_913044145.1 uncultured Nitrospina sp.
AGCAATAAGGTCGAAAGTTGGGTACAAAATCAAAACATCCGTTCCGGATTGTTAACGCTTTTTATCCCGCATACATCAGCATCTTTACTCATTCAGGAAAATGCAGACCCCGATGTCCTAAAAGATTTAGATAGGTTTTTTAACCGACTCGTTCCTGACGGAGATCCTTTGTACGACCATCAAGCCGAAGGCCCGGATGATATGCCAGCGCACATTCGATCTGCCCTGACCCAAACTCAACTTTCGATTCCAATCCGAAATAACGAAATGGCACTGGGTATTTGGCAGGGGATTTATCTTTTTGAACACCGGATTCATCCTCACACCAGAAATGTTTTGCTTCATTTATTAGGTGAATAAATAGTTTTCTTTTTTCTACGGAGAATTTCTAACGAAATAAATAAGTAATGGCCTTATTTAAACGGATTATATTTTCCAGTTTTTCTCTGAACTTAGTTTAAGAAGCGCGGGAAGGAAGATTACGCTTGCAACTAAACAGCAGAATACACCTAGTGTGAGAACGAGACCTAAGCTGAAGACGCCGTAATGTTCCGCCACCATCATGCTACCGAATCCAATCATGGTTGTGAGCGAGCTTAAAACCACGGCCTGCCCTGTACTTTTGTCCAGCACCACAGAGTTTTTATCTTTCTCTTCACGGTAACGATGTGTGATGTGGATTCCATTTACCACTCCGATTCCCAAAATCAATGGCAGGATAACCAGATTCGCCATATTTAGTTTCAGTTCAAACATATCCATGATCCCCAACGTCCAAATCGAGCCGACAAAAACAGGCAGCAGGATGAAGAAAACCGTACGCAGATTTCTAAAAACGACGAAAACATAAATGATGATCGCAATCATGGCGTAGATACCTCCATTGATATAACCTTCAGTCATCAAACGAGTGGAGTTGAACATATGCACAGCACTACCTGTAACGTCTGGGTCAACGGAACGCAGGTCTTGTAAGTATTGCTGGCGTTTTTCTAGGTTCCATATATCGACACTCGGGAAAACCGTTAATAGATATTTGCCTTTGTCGGAGATATAACGCTCGCGCAAGCTTTTAGGAATGCTTGAAATCTCTACAAACTTCGGCTCGGAATTTTGTTGGAGCTCTTTCATTAGCCCACGATAGTCAGTAAACAATTTCCGAGAAAATAATTCTAAGCTCTTTTCCGCTATTTCTGGTTCTATCGTTTCGGTCTGGATAAAAAATTTATCGATTTCTTTTGCTGCTTTGGCAATTTTATCTTCTTTACCTTCTCGGCCTTGAAATTTAAATCGAATACGTTTTAAAGTTTTTTTCAGCCCCTTGAGTGATAACGGGTCGTCTTCTTCTTCGACAAAAAGTTCACGCAACAACGGCGCAAAATTTTCTTTTACATACTCTGCCTTATCTTTCTGGTTTTGAGGCACCATAGCTGCAATACTCTCAACATTTTCAATAGTCGATAAAGTTTTGAGCTTGGCTTCTTTTTCTCGGACTTCTTCTAGCGAGTCGGCAAGGAAGGCAGCGGACCAAGCGGAGCGACCGGCGTTTTCCAAAATGCGCATTTCATATTTCACCGCCTCGGTTCCCTTGGCTTGAAGGTGCAGCAAATTATAATCAAAAAAGTTTTTTCTTAGTGAAAATGATGCCACTAACACAAGTATTGTGCAGACAATAATAATGAGTTTGTAATGATTGAAAAATTTATTGAGTCTACTAATTTTAGAAGGGATAGGAATTTCAGTTGATTTAAGATAATGGGGTTTACGGAATTTTTCTTCGAGTGTCACTAGTGCAGGTAGCAATAATATCATCGCTATAAGGCAGAAGAGAATCCCCCATCCAGCTATCCATCCTAATTCAACGATTCCTATAAAATCAGTCAGGACCATAGCCCCGAAGGCTATCGCTGTTGTGATGGCTCCTGAAAAATTTCCCTGCCCAGTCCCCTGCAACGTTTTTTGAAGTGCTGGGGCAATATCGTTTCCCGACTGGCGCTCTTCTTTATAGCGTTCTAGGATATGGATACCGAAATCAATACCCAATCCAATAAGGATCGTTGTAAAAACCACTGACAGAATATTCAAGTGCCCTATCGTTATAGAAGTAAAGCCCAATGACCATGCCAAAGCAACCAGAAGACTGAAAACAGCCAAGAGAGGTTTTACGATGCCTTTAAACGCGAGAATAAATAGCAAGGCTACTCCACCAAGTGCTATTTTTGATGCCAGCTCTATATCTTTTTGTGTGGTAATCATTTCATCTGTGGAAATAACGTCTTCACCCGTAAGACCGACTTCTATTTCGGGGAAACCTTTTTTCACTGAAGCAATGAGTTCACGCGCTGCATAAACCGAATCTTTATAGCCGGTAAAACTAGCTTCATCTTTATTAGGAACAGCCAGTATAAATAGTAGTTTTTCGTTTTTAGAAACGAGATACCCCTTATCGTGCAGTGATTCTTCACCAGAATTGAATAGAGATTGCCAGGGAGACTGGTAATGATATTCTTTTTCAAAAGATCTGTTCATCTCCTCGAGAACTCTTATCATTAAATTTAAATCGTTCTCTTCTTTTTTCTTTTCATCTGTGGTATCACCTTCACCTAGAAAATCTGTCATCAATGAATCGACCATTCCAGAAGCAATCTCTGTGTTGATATGGTTAAACAGGGAGTTGAGCCCTGGCGAAGCGTTTATCGATTCAATAAAGTCCTGATGGTCTTCTAGTTTTTCCTTCAGGCTTTTTAAATCTTCTGGGTTAAGGTAAAGCAGGAAACGCGAGCGGAAATAACTGGTATCGAATTTATAGATGACTTGCGAAAACAGATCAGGGCTGTTTTGCAACTTTGCAGCAAGAATCTCTGCAAATTGAGCTCTACGAGAAGGGGTGCCCCCTTCGGCAACGATGACCATGCCTTCAAGGTCTTTAAAATGTTCACGATATTCTTTGTAAAGTGTGACGTAGGGCAGGCCTTTGGCGACAAGGTCTCCTCG
>CAJWOD010000165.1 GCA_913044145.1 uncultured Nitrospina sp.
CCATAAAGTTCGAACCGGGAATGAGCCTGAGGGTTGTAAATGGCAGCGAAAGAATAATAGCTATCGTCGAACCCCTGGTAAATGAGGACCAATTCAATCAAATGGAATCATGTGAAATCGCGTTTAAATTACAACGTGTTTTAGTTAACTAAAGCAAGGAACATCTAAGAAAAAACTGATTTAGTAGAGTATTACCGTTTTATTGAGTCGGTTTGTTGCTCAAACAAAACATATAGAATTTTTAATATACTCTTAAAAAATTTGACCTAAATGAAAAAAGATTGGAATGTTTTCGCAGGGATACCCCAGTAAAAAACTGGGGCCTTTCTGCGAAAACATTCTCCAATCACTTTTCTAAAATTAACGAGCTGGAGAAATAATCATGGCACTAAATGCTGAACAAAAATCAACCATTATTACAGAGAATAAGCTTCACGAAAAAGACACTGGGTCTTCCGAAGTACAAATTGCACTTATATCAAAACGAGTAACTGATTTAACAGAACATTTCAAGACCCATTCAAAAGACCACCATTCTAGGCGCGGATTGCTCAAATTGGTCAGCAAAAGAAGAAAACTGCTCGATCATTTGAAGTTAGAAGACCCCAGTCGATACCAAAGTATCATTGCGAAACTTGGTATCCGCAGATAACCGCCCAACAACACACACTCCTAATTAAAAGTTAGGGAAAGATATTGGAGAAATATTAATGGAAAAAGTAGAAATAGATATTGATGGGAAAACCATCTCGTTAGAAGCAGGCGACCTGGCTCGACAAGCAGGTGGGGCAGTCGTTGTCCGACAGGGCGACACAATGGTTCTGGTTGCAGCAACCATGGCGAGCGCAGCCCGCGAAGGGATAGATTTCTTCCCATTGACGGTAGACTATAGAGAAAAAACCTATGCAGCAGGCAAAATTCCGGGTAGCTTTTTTAAACGAGAAGCGCGTCCAGGGGAACTAGAAACCTTGATCTGTAGATTGATCGATCGACCCATCCGACCTTTGTTTCCAAAAGAGTTTAAAAATGAGACACAAATTGTTGCTATGGTTGTTTCCCATGACGGCGAGAACCCGCCGGATGTCAATGCAATCACGGGCGCTTCTGCCGCTTTGATGATTTCAGATATTCCTTTTGAAAACCCAGTCGCAGGAGCCCGTATTTCAAGAGTGGATGGTAAACTGATTTTTAATCCCAATTATGAAGAAACCGTAAAAAGTGATCTTAATCTCATTATGGCAGGAACTGCTGATGGAATCGTTATGGTTGAGTCAGGAGCCAACGAAGTAAGCGAAGACGAAATGATGGAAGCCTTGGATTTTGGCCACGAAAGAATCAAAAAGGTGATTAGCATCCAGGTCAAACTACGTGAGCTTATCGGAAAAGAAAAATTAGTGGTTGAACCTGCGCCTGTTAATGATGAACTGAAAGCATCTATCAATAGTAAGGCAGCAGAAAAACTCGACGCAGCTTGCCAAATTTCCGGAAAACATGAACGTGGTGATGCTGTAAAGCAGATTCAGAGTGACCTTTGCGCTGAACTGAACCCAGATGATGATGAAAAAATAACAGGCGAAATAAAGGATCTTTTCCACGATCTGGAAAAAGCAACAGTAAGAAATCTCGTTCTTGACAAACAATATCGTGTTGATGGTAGGGGACTAACCGACGTTCGCCCCATAAGCATTATGACCGGCTATTTACCTCGAGTTCATGGGTCTGCGGTTTTTACACGCGGTGAGACTCAAGCTCTGGTTACAGCAACTCTGGGAACCTCTGCCGATGAACAAAAAATGGATAGTTTAGAATTCAAAGGCAATAAATCATTTTTACTACATTATAATTTTCCTGCATTTTGTACCGGTGAAGTAAAATTTATTTCCGGACCCGGACGAAGAGAAATTGGACATGGAATGCTTGCTGAACGCTCATTAATACCCATTCTTCCCAATAAAGATGATTTTCCATACACCATTCGAATAGTTTCAGAAATTCTAGAATCAAACGGTTCTTCTTCAATGGCTTCTGTATGTGGAGGTTCGCTATCCATGATGGATGCAGGCATTCCCATTAAAGCACCGGTTGCTGGTATCGCAATGGGACTCATCAAGGATGGTGACCGTGTTGCTATCCTGTCAGATATCCTAGGTTCAGAAGATCATTTAGGAGATATGGATTTCAAGGTGGCGGGAACAGCAAATGGGATTACCGCATTACAAATGGACATAAAAATTACTGGACTTGACCGCGACTTGATGAAAACAGCCCTTCAACAAGCTAAAGATGGTCGTCTACATATTCTTGGTGAAATGGACAAAGCATTATCAACACCCCGCGAAGAAATAAACAAACACGCGCCAAGGATCGTCACCCTCACCGTTCCGAAAGATAAGATTCGGGATGTCATAGGACCAGGCGGTAAAGTCATTCGCGAGATCATCGACCAAACCGGGGTTTCAATCGATATTAACGACGACGGATTGGTCTCCATCGCTTCAGCGGATGCCGAAGCAGCATCCAAAGCTGTTGAGTTTGTTGAAAACCTTACTCAGGAAGTGGAAGTTGGGAAAATTTATCTCGGAAAGGTTAAAAAAATAGTCGACTTCGGCGCCTTTGTAGAAATCTTCCCGGGCACAGATGGACTCGTCCACATTTCTCAGATCTGTGATAGACGCATCAAAAGTGTTAGTGACGAAATTCAGGAAGGCGATGAGATCAAAGTCAAAGTTATTGATGTCGACCAACAAGGCAAAGTTAAACTCAGCAGAAAGGAAGCCTTAAAAGAGGGAATAGCATCGTCAATCCCTGTTGCGACTTGATATAAAATCTATTAAACAGGAGGGGCTAAACAGTCTCTCCTGTTTTAACTCTTTGAAGTGCTAAAATTTAATACTGCCCCTTAAGATTTCCTCAGAAAACATAACCTCAGATGAAAATACCCTCCCCCATTATTAGTGCTCAACTAGATACAAAAACTACTTCTTG
>CAJWOD010000166.1 GCA_913044145.1 uncultured Nitrospina sp.
CATTAGTTCATAGGCTTTGTCTTGTTGTTTTTCGTAAAACAATTGTGTGGTGATAGGTTGTCTACCAGGAGGGAATTCGTCAAGGAAAGAGACATCCATATCTCCATATATAGTCAAGGCCAAGGATCTTGGTATCGGTGTTGCTGTCATAATTAGCAGGTGAGGGTTATTACCTTTTTTTCCAAGTGCCTCTCTTTGTAATACGCCAAAACGGTGTTGTTCGTCGACTACAGCCAGCCCTAAATTTTTAAATTTAACCTCTTTTTGTATCAAGGAATGTGTGCCGACCGTGATTCGAGTTTTTCCAGATTCGATATCTTGATAAATAGTCTTCCGCTCTTTTCCTTTTAAATTTCCTGTGATAAGCGCTAGTTCGACTCCAAGCGCATCACAATAGGGACGGATGTTTAGATAATGCTGCTCAGCTAAAATTTCAGTCGGTACCATTAATGCGGCTTGTGATTTGTTGTCAACTCCGGTGAGCATTGCGATGAGGGCTACTATGGTTTTCCCGCTTCCAACATCTCCCTGAATGAGACGATTCATGGGTTTTTCTTTTTCCAAGTCCTCCATAATATCTGCTAGTACTCTTTTTTGAGCTTTTGTCAATTGGAACGGTAAGAGTTTTATGAAACGCTTAATCAGGTCTCCTCGAGTTTTAAAAGCGGTTCCCGTTTGAATCTCTCCAGCATGTTTTTTCTTGAAGGCTAATGCGATTTGAATAAGAAATAACTCTTCAAAGATCAACCTTTTTTGTGCCGGAGTTTTAAACTTGGCGAGGTCTTTCGCCGTATAGTCCTCCGAAGTTGGGAAATGAAGCTGGTTAAACGCTTCAGACCTAGAAAGAAATTTGTATCGATGTAATAAATCTTCTGGAATAACTTCTTCGACCAGGGGTAAATATTTCTCAAGTACATTATTAATTATACTGCGCATAGATTTCTGATGTAGTCCCTCCGTTGTATGATAGACAGGAACGATTTTCCCAATTTCAAAGGGGATTGTTGTTTCCCCTGTTATCCGTTCTGTTTCGGGATGGACGATTTCTAGTTGACTTCTTTTGTTGACGGTAGGTTTTCCAAATACAATAAGTTTTTCCCCTGTTTGAAATTTTTCCATCATACGGGTTTCGTTGAAGCGAAAAAATTTTGCGCGGGTCGTTCCTGTTTCATCTTGAAATATTACTTCGAAAACTCTTTTTCGACGGCCCATATAGATGATGCCAGAGCTGTGTACTTCAGCGATAAAGGTTGCAAACTCGCCCGGTATGAGATTAGAAATTGTTTTAAGCTGGCTCCTATCTTCATAACGAAAGGGTAGAAAATATAGAAAGTCCTCTATGGCTTTCAGTTGCAGCTTTTGTAACAGGAGGGCTTTTTTAGGTCCAACCCCTTTTATAAACTGGATTGGGTCATCCAATGATGGCTTTTCCCATCTGATCGAATTCATGACACAATAGTAGCCTTCTCCGTAAATAGGGGCAAGGGTTTGATTGTTGATTGACAGAAAAAAATTGTGGAAGTATCCTTAAAGTAAGGGATTATAAGGTAGCAATTTTATGGTTTTAGAAGTGGAGTTCTGTTTGGGCGGTCTTTAAAAGGTTTTTTAATTATGAAGATTCAAGATCTTACAGAGGCACTTTCAAAATACCTGCCTGATGCTGATATCAGCATTGTAGAAAAGGCTTATGAATATTCAGCCAAAGCCCATCAGGGACAGAGCCGAAGATCAGGGGAAGCATACATATCTCACCCTCTTGAAGTTGCCAACAATCTCGTTAAATTAAAAATGGATGAAACCACATTAGCCGCAGGGTTATTGCACGACACCATTGAGGACACGTTGTCAACTCCTAATGAAATTCAGAAATTGTTTGGAGATGAAATCTTCCAGTTGGTAGATGGGGTTACCAAAATAAGTAAGATCAATTTTTCGAGCCGCGAAGAAATTCAGGCAGAGAATTATCGCAAGATGATTTTTGCCATGGCAAAAGACATTCGCGTGGTTCTAATCAAACTCGCCGATCGAGCTCACAATGTGCAAACTCTTGAGTCGCTTTCTGAAGAAAGGCGAAGAAGAATTGCCAGAGAAACTATCGATATCTATGCACCTATTGCCAATCGACTAGGAATAGGCTGGCTGAAGACAGAATTAGAAAATGGTTCTTTCCGTTATCTTTATCCTGAAGAATATAGGGTCATTAGAGACAAGATAGTCAAGGGCCAGGACTATCGCGATAAGTATGTAGAAAAATCAATAAAACGGTTAGAAAAGGAATTAAAATCTGTTCAAATTACAGGTAAGGTTGTTGGTCGACCTAAAAACTACTACAGCATATATAAAAAAATGATGGATCAGAATATCGGTTTTGAAGATGTATATGATCTTGTGGGCTTAAGAGTTTTGACAGACTCTTTGCAGAATTGTTATTCCATTCTCGGTCTTGTACATTCGCTCTGGAAGCCGATACCAGGTAAATTTAAAGATTATATTGCGATGCCAAAACCAAACAGATACCAGTCTCTTCATACAACGGTCATTGGCCCTAGGGGTGAAAGAGTCGAAGTGCAAATTCGCTCTCATGAGATGCACAAGACTTGTGAAGATGGAATTGCCGCTCATTGGAGGTACAAAGAAACTGATGATCAGGGCGAAAAGAACATAAGTGATCAGCTTCTCTGGGTTCGTCATTTGCTTGAGAACCAGAAAGACTTAGAAAATCCAAAAGAGTTTTTAAATGCATTTAAGGTAAATCTTTTTCCACATGAGGTTTTTGTTTTCACTCCTACAGGTGAGGTAGTTGAGTTGCCTTATAATGCAACGCCAATTGATTTCGCGTTTCAGGTTCATACCGATTTGGGTTACCACTTTCGGTCTGCAAAGGTAAATGGAAAGACTGTTCCGCTGCGCTATAAATTAAGGAATGGTGATCAGGTGGAGGTTGTGACTTCTGA
>CAJWOD010000167.1 GCA_913044145.1 uncultured Nitrospina sp.
CCAAACGGGGAAATATGAAACAATACAAACTTCAGGATATCCGAAATATAGGTTTTGTGGGACATGGTGGATCAGGTAAAACTTCTTTAGCAGAGTCAGTTTTATATTTAACGGGCGTATCAGAGCGCTTGGGTAAAATTGGCGATAGCTCTTCTATAATGGATTATGACCCGGCTGAAATTAAGCGCGGCAATTCAATAAACTCCTCCCTAGCATTTTGCGAGTTCAACTCTACAAAGATCAACCTTCTTGATACTCCTGGTAGTAATAATTTTATTGGGGACACCCCTGCCGCTTTAAGGGTAGTTGATGGATTAGTATTTGTGATAAGTGCTACAGAAGGAGTGCAATTTTATACTGAAAAAATATGGAAATGGGCTGACGAACTAGATCTCCCGCGAATCATATTTTTGAATAAAATGGATCACGAACGTGCCAATACAGGTCCAGTGATAGAAGCTATTAAAAATAAGTTTAAAAAAACTCCTATTTTTATACATTTGCCACAAGGCGAAAAAGAAAAATTTTCAGGCATTGTCGATCTAGTTCAGAATAAAATTTTTTCCTATGATCCGGAAAGCAATGGTAAAGGGAAATCCGGAGATGTTCCTGCCAGCATTTCAGCAGAAATGGAAATTAGTCATGCAGAATTGATGGAAGCTGTGGCTGAAGTTGATGATGAATTGATAGAAATATACCTCGAAAATGGAGAGTTGGCTGAGGAAGAGTTTTCCCGGGGATTCAAAGAGGGAATTCAAAATGGAGATTTGATACCAGTTTTGTGTGGTTCTGCTTTAAAAAATATAGGAGTGGATCTTTTGCTACAGGCTGTTGTTAAATATCTACCCTCTCCTGCAAACCGTGCTCCTGTGACAGCAAAAAAAGTAGATGATGGCTCTGAAGTCGATAGATCTGCAAACAGCAGTGAAACTACTTCTGCGTTAGTTTTTAAAACCGTTGCAGATCCCTATGCTGGAAAATTAACTCTCTTCAGAACATTTTCTGGCACTATTAAAAGTGACTCCTCTGTATACAACACATCGAAGGAGGCCTCAGAACGTTTTGGGCAACTTTATATGTTGCAGGGCAAGACACAGGTTCCTGTTGCGGAGGTTCCAGCAGGAGAAATTGGTACAGTTGCAAAACTCAAGCAAACAGTTACTGGAGATACTTTCTCAGACTCTAAGGATAAAATTGTTTTTCCACCTATCCTTTTTCCCGTACCTGTTTTCTCAAGGGCGCTTATCCCTAAGACCCGAGGAGATGAAGAAAAAATTAGTCAAGCCTTGCAAAGACTCACTGAGGAAGACTCTACCCTGAAAGTTGAAAGGAATTCACAAACTGGAGAATTATTGATATCAGGTCTAGGGCAGGTTCATTTTGATGTTTCTCTTGAAAAATTAAAGGATAGATTTGGAGTTGAAGTGGACGTTAAAGAGCCACAAATTCCCTACCGTGAAGCTATAAAGGGGACTACTAAGGTTCAGGGGAAATATAAGAAACAAACTGGTGGAAAAGGCCAATTTGGTGATACTTGGATTGAAATTTCTCCATTGAAAAGAGGGGAAGGGTTTATTTTTGAAAATAAGATTGTGGGCGGAGCAATCCCAAAAACTTATATCCCAGCTGTTGAAAAGGGTATCCAGGAAGCAATGGCAGGTGGTGTCATTGCGCATTACCCTATGGTTGACGTAAAGATCAGTCTTTATGATGGTTCATACCATAATGTTGATTCTTCAGAAATGGCCTTCAAGATTGCAGGTTCTCTGGGTTTTAAAAAGGGTATACCGGATTGCAAACCCATACTTATTGAGCCAGTTATGAATATGGAAATTGTGGTTCCTAACGATCAGGTGGGAGATGTTATGGGAGATTTGAATGCTAAACGTGGAAAAATTCAAGGAATTGATCCTGCAGAAGAAGTACAAACGATTCGTGCGCTAGTTCCCATGGCAGAGGTTTTAAATTATGCAGCGGATTTAACCTCATTAACGGGTGGAAGAGGGATGTTTGTTATGGAGTTCGACCACTATGAAGATGTTCCAGATCATCTTATGAAAAAAATTGTTGATGCTGCGAATCAGAACTTTGAAGAGAAACATTGATCCTTTACTAATTATAAGTTAATTTTAGATCTTCATTTTGAGGTGATTAGATTGAACAAACCCGACTCGAATGGTACCCTTGTTAAGGCGGATATCGTAGATATTGTCTATGAAAAAGTGGGTTTTACCCGGCAAGAAGCCGCTCAAGCTGTAGATATTTTATTTGAAGAAATTAAGAGCGGTCTAGCGCAAGGGGAAAATGTTCGTATTTCAAGGTTTGCCAGTTTTGTTTTAAGAAGAAAAAATGCTCGCAATGCGCGAAACCCAAAGACTGGAGAGACAATACGAATAAACCCCCGTACTGTTTTGACTTTTAAACCCAGCAAACAACTACTAGCTTCTACAAATCAGGAGTAACATGAAAATACCTTCGATTCCTGACAAACTATTTTTTAAAATAGGCGAAGTTGCTGAACTTGCTGGAGTAGAACAACACGTTCTTAGGTATTGGGAGGAAGAAATAGAGTCTCTTAAACCCAAAAAAAATAAGTCTGGGCAACGTTTATATCAAAAAAAGGATGTCGAGCAGGTTTTTGAGATCAAGCAATTACTGTATGCAGAAAAGTTTACGGTTGCGGGTGCGAGAAAAAAAATGAAACAAAATAAGAAAAAAGAAACTCAGCTGGATATAGCGTTCGATCGCGAAGGCTTCAAACAATGGAAAGCAGATATAAAGCGGGATTTAAAATCTATTCTAACTTTACTTGATAAAAAATAACCTGAAAAATAGGATAGGAATAGTAGGTATTTAAACTTCTCTGACTCTTTGTCAAGGAAGTTTAAATACCAAACAATTTTAAGAAAAAGCTTTTTTAGCAACATCCAACAGAGAATCTATGGTTCTACA
>CAJWOD010000168.1 GCA_913044145.1 uncultured Nitrospina sp.
ATTTACCAGAAGGTGGGGCTTCCAAAAGACAAGCTTTATAAAATTCGAGTCAGCCCAGCGTTTCCAATTATCGGCGGCGAAGCAAACATTTATTTGCCGATTCGCGATTATCCGAAAGTCGGACGACGAATGTTGAAAATTTTAGAACGATTTCCGCAAATGTGTTTCCGCTTCGACTGTTCCTTCCCACCTTGTTTTTTGGATGAAATTGAAGAGGATCAGTTTTCTCTCACTGATCGGTTTTTCTTTCATGGCAACAAACAATTGCCACCGACAGAGGAATGGAAGAAGAACGATTATTATTTTGGCTGTGCAGATGGCAGCCCGATGGATATCGACTCAAAAGGGGATTGTTTCAACTGTTTTCCATTCCACAATTTAAAATTAGGCAACGTTTCGGATTTCAAGGAAGTAAACTCCATCGCTATGGCAAAAATGGGTTCCAAATTTTTGACCACGGTTTTCGACAAAACCCAAGCTAAAGAACCTTGTAGGTCTTGTCCTCATTATATGGTTCGATGCACAAGCGGATGTTTTGCCTATAACTTCATTGATGAGGAAGCGGATCAGCTCACTGCCGCTACTAAAGAATCCGATTAAGTTTGACTTCTTGACAAATGATCGCGATGTGAAACCCCTCATATGTTTCAACAGGACCAAATACCTGTCCCTTATTTAGCGACATATCTGAAACCCCATCCATTATAAAGTCGTTGAGCTCTTCATTGCTCAAGGTTTTGAATCCGCCACGAGGCTGCCGCGGGTCATTCTTATTCCAACCAACCTCTAACCAGCCTAGACTTCCCCCATCATCTTTAGAGGAGGAGCAGATGCTGTATTTCTCAGCCAACTTCATCAACATCTGAACCCGTGCAGTTTCTTTGGGTATACCTTCGATTGTTTCTTTCAATAGATCCGCCACTTCTTTTTTTTCTACCAGAATATGGCGTATCTGGATTTGATGGGTGGCTCCCGCCATGTTCCCTCCAAAGTTAAAAAATGAAAGATGCAAATATATAGGATTTACCACACAATTTCCACCTACTTGCGCTAAACAAATGGAATGAGGGAGATACAGATTTCTTTAACTTTCTGCAAAATTTTCCAGGACTTGCTGGGAATTTGGGTTTAGGGTATCTTGAAAGGCTTATGAGTGTAAATAATTCAAAATTAGTGCTGGCTTCGAAATCGCCACGACGCGTGGAACTTTTAAAAGAGATATTTCCTCAGTTTGAAGTGGCCCCCAGTAACATTGAAGAAGTTTTGGATATTGGCTTACGCCCTGAAGATAATGCACGCAATATAGCGCGCGCAAAAGCCGAATCCATTGCACCAGATTTTCCAGACTGCTGGATCATCGGTGCTGATACTCTAGTAACGCTGGATAATGAAATATTTCAAAAACCTGAAGACGAAAAAGATGCCGAACGTATTTTAAATAGGTTGAAAGGCAGAGAGCATCTCGTGATCACTGGAGTATGTGTGGTGGGACCGGAAAAAACCATCGACAAACCAATAACCTCCAAAGTAAAAATCAAACCCCTGACTGAAAAAGAAATTAAAGACTACATTGCCACAGGAGAACCCATGGACAAAGCTGGTGCCTATGCTATTCAACAAAAGGGAAGTTTTATGGTTCGTTCTTTTTCCGGTTCTAAAACCAATATCATTGGACTTCCTCTGGACGAACTTAAAATCCTGCTTAAAAAAACCCGCTACCCCTTCTCCGTGTAAGACCTACTAGTGATTTACCAGCGATGGCCCGCAGAAAGACCTTGACAAATCAAAGGTTTTAAGCATTTTTTATTCAATTAAATATTGAAATTAACTTGCGTAAACCCGTTGATTATAATTTAATTCAGGAGAATATAATATTTCAACCATTAAAAATAAGCAGGTTGCTCCTACAAAATAAGGTCAAAGCTAGAATGAGCAAGAATCAAAACATTCATGAGATCCATGGAAGTTGTCAAAAATGTCAAGGGCCCATTTTTTTAAATAACACAATGGACTGGTATGGCAATTCTGTTGTAACGCTGAATTGTTGGAATGGGCATTACAAATGGATCAATATAGAAAACTTAGATGCCCATGAAGAGCTAGCTCCCGAAACCAAACGCGATCTGGTAACTCATATAAGTTTTTTTAAATTGTAATGCGATCTCCTCCAGGTTTTTCCAAATTTCCAAAATTTTTATCTCTTCTTTTTTTTTCTACATTTTTCTTTATTTCTTCGGTACAGGCTCAGGATAAAATACCAGCAAACATGGTCTTTATCCCAGAAGGTTATTTCCAGATGGGAACTTCATCAGGGAATGACGACGAAAAACCAATGCACTTCGTATATACCTCTGGCTACTATATCGATAAATATGAAGTCAGTAACAAGAACTACCAAGCTTTTATGAATGCCACCGGACATCCAGCTCCTATTTTCTGGGACGATCCACGATTCAATGGTCTGGAACATCCCGTTGTTGGGGTAAGCTGGCATGATGCAATGTCGTATGCGAAATGGAAAGGCCACCGTCTGCCTACAGAAGCTGAATGGGAAAAGGCTGCCCGCGGCAACGATGGACGTTTATGGCCATGGGGAAGAAAATTTGATAAAGGTTTTTTCTTTTTTTTCGTGAATATATTTGGCCAAAACGATAACTATGCACATACCGCCCCGGTTGATTATTATCACTCTGGGGTCAGTCCATTTGGTTTATACAATACAGCCGGGAATGTGTGGGAATGGTGTCTTGACTGGTATGATAAAAATTATTATCGAAACAGCCCTGAGATCAACCCCGAAGGCCCTCAAGGACCATTGAAAATGAAGGTTCTTAGAGGTGGTTCATGGGTGAACAGTATCGAAGGAGTAAAAGTAGTAAAACGAGCCCGAAATTATTCGCACATTAAAAACGAAATTTATGGCTTCCGAACCGTCCTTCCTATTCCCTAA
>CAJWOD010000169.1 GCA_913044145.1 uncultured Nitrospina sp.
GGCAATTCATTCCTGCTATTTAACACTGAATTCTTTATAAGCGTGTTCGATGTTCCTATCGATCCGTTCCAGGTTTTTCCAGTTTCTATATTTTTCTTTCAACATCGGGCCGACTACATTTTGGGTTTCTTTCAACGAGCTACCTTTTTCTATCTGTCTCACAACCCTTTGGCGCAGTTCAAATAGATAATGTTTCATAGCTATTAGAATGGGTTTCCCTCCAGGATCACCATGGCCGGGGATATAGATTTCCGCGTCTAAATCTCCCATATAATTGAGGGTCTTAGTCCATTCACCAATATAGGAATCACCCATATCAGGAATCGTTCCATTAAAAATCAGATCTCCCGTGATAAGCGTTTTCAGAGCTTCAATATATATAAACAAGTCTCCATCGGTATAACCTGGCATGTGAATTAATTCAAGATGGTACTCACCTGCATAAATATTCATTTTATCTTTAAAAATTATATTGGGTGGAGTAATCACCGTTTCTTCCATTCCCGGAATTTTGAGAGTCTTAAAAAATGCCAAATATTCTTTACCTGATTCTTGTGTCAGGGCTTTGCGAACATTTTCGTGCGCAATGATTGTATGTCTATCCTTAAACACCTGATTGCCAAAACTATGGTCACCATGATAATTCGTATTGATGATGTATAAAATGGGTAGTTGTGTTTGTTTGCGAACGGCTTCTTTGGCTTTTCTAGCTTCAGCTGGTGTAGCACCAGTATCAATAACAATCACACCCTCTTTAGTAACAAGAAAAGTGGTGTTGGAGTTAGCTCCCTTGCCATAAGTGAAAGTGAATAGATTTTTCCATACCTCAATAGTTCGAGACTCCTCGGCCCAAACCACATGCGAAAAAAACAAAATACTGAAAACTATAGCGATCCAACCCAGTTTATTTCCACGCATAAAAATTAGTCCTCAAAAAGTACCTGTCTAGAAATTTCAGCATGGTAACACCCGTACACCTTAAAGAGCAATACTAGCCTTATAGAGATAAATAAAGATTCGTCAAACTGCGAATATTCTTTACAAATTAATTAAAGAGACTCTGTATAGAGGCATCCCTAATAGTCCCTTCCCTCCCGAGAGGGTTTATGTTAGTTTTAAATTATGGAAAACCTCAACAAAAAAAAATACGACTTTCTTTTGTATTTACTGGAAACAGGAGATGCAATGGTTTGTCTCGATGCTCGGTTACCAGACGTGGATGTTCCGAAGAATCAAAAATCCAATTCTTCATTAAACCTTGTTTTCAATTTGAATTTCAGACAACCCATAGAAATTAATGAGGACTCCATTGCAGCCACACTGGCCTTTAGTGGCAGACCCTACAAATGTTTGTTGCCCTTTGAAGCGGTGTGGGCCATTTATGACCCCAATATGCAAAATGGACAAGTTTGGGAGGAAAGTATTCCAGCAGATATGAATATTGCAGATCAAATAGTGAGTGAAATGCTAGATAATCCCGCACCTAAACCTGAAAAAAAACTAAAACCCCTGAAAACAGGTGACAAACCGATCCAAGGAACTAGATCAAAGACTGCGCGTAACCGCAGCCATCTTCGTGTAATTAAATAATTAGCATTTTCTTTACAAAGGCTTAGGGATAGATTAAACTCTGCGACTATCGTTCGGTTTTAGTTAAAAACATAAAAATATGGTGGGCGTAGCTCAGTCGGTAGAGCTCTGGATTGTGGCTCCAGCGGTCGCGGGTTCAAATCCCGTCGCTCACCCCATTTTTAGATAAGGAGGTCTTGACTAAAGCTGGTATTGCGCTTGCGATTATAGTTAATATTTTATTGAGTAGATTATTTTTAAACGGGCAAGCTATATTAAGAGCAAAAAGTATCGTTTTTGTTTTTTAACTAGCTAAAATTCAAGGTAAATTTTCTATTTCCTTCTCTCCAAATAATAAGTAAAATATTAAAATTAGGAATTATAAAGATCAAGGACTCCATTCCTCTTTATCCCTTTTTTAATTATGCGCCCGTAGCTCAGCTGGATAGAGTTCCGGACTTCGAATCCGTAGGTCGCAGGTTCGAATCCTGCCGGGCGTGCTTTTTTATTAGTTACTAGTAATTGTTTGAATTGGCGGAGTTTTTTCCCTGTCAAGGAGGTAAAAATGTCTCAAATAAAAACGAAGTTTATAGGTGGATTAACCACTGCAATAGTTTTGTTGTTCTTCCAATCTGCATATGCAGATTTGGGAAGTACAAGGAAAATTAAAAAGATGTTTGTCACCCAATCTAATGGAATGCATGCAATCGGCACAGGTAGCTCAGGAACCTATGTCCACGGCAAGAATAAAAGCGAAGGAAGCAAAAGTAAAACTTATCCGAAAAAAGGGCATGGTTACAGTCCTCATAAGAAATCCGAAGGCAGTGGTAGCAAGGCCTACGCGCATGGGAAAAAGCAACATGGCTACAAAAGCGGTTATGGAAAATCTCATGGCCACAAAAAAGCATCCAGCCATGGAAGACATGGAGGGCATGGCACGAGTCCTTTTAAACACGTCATGCATTATAAATACAAATTGGGTTTGACAGATGCACAGATAAAAACGATGAAGGAGCTAGATGTTGATTTTAAGAAGAAAATAATTCAAGCTAATGCAGATCATGAGAAGGCCCATCTGGAACTTGATCTGCAAGTTCATTCAGGTGAGGTTGATGAGAAAAAAATTCGTGCGGCCGGAACAAAAATTGTAGCTTCTAAAACGAATAAAATCATGGCAATGATTGAAGCAAAAATACAACTGCTTAACCTGTTGACTGCTGAACAAAGACAAAAAATGGCTAAAATGCATTAGAAGTCTTTATTGTCATAACAAAGTAAGAATTTAAGATATCGGGGCGTGGCGCAGCCTGGCTAGCGTACCTGCTTTGGGAGCAGGGGGTCGGAGGTTCAAATCCTCTCGCCCCGACCATTTA
>CAJWOD010000170.1 GCA_913044145.1 uncultured Nitrospina sp.
TGTGACCCCCGGCTTGTAAGGCCGGTGCTCTCCCAACTGAGCTACCCGCCCAAGCGCTAATAGAGATCTCTGGAAGAGGCTCGGAGTATATAAATGCTAACCATACCCTGTCAAGCGATTTCCCTCTATTAGTAAAAACCAGGTAAGTCAAGGGATATAAGCCCCATCTATAGAAATTGGATTTTTCACTTTCCGCCAAATCCAGAGGTAAATAATTGACAGTTTGTGACTTACACTATAAGATTTCCTAACAAGGCCTTGAAAAAATCTTTGCCTTTCTGCAAAAGTTTTAATTGACCTAATTACTACCTGAGCAATCCTAGTTTTTCCTGCCATGGCTAACAAAATCATGGCTCTTTGAAGGGCCTTTCCGCTGACAGATAAATTAAAATTCGAAATGATATTTATCAACTAAAAAGAATAAAAGTTAAAATTCCAGGAAATGTAGAAATTCTAATAGAAAAGGACTTTTTGGACTAATAACCTTTCACTGAACAGATTACTCTCATAAATTAAAAATATCGCATGATAAAACGATTTTTCAATAAAATATTTGGATTTTTTTCCACTGACCTAGCAATGGATTTAGGAACCGCCAATACTCTGGCATACATAACTGAAAAAGGAATTGTGCTCAATGAGCCGTCTGTCGTGGCTATAAATATTGATGATAATGCCGTTGAAGCAGTGGGGTCAGAAGCGAAGAGAATGTTTGGCCGCACCCATGCGAGGGTCGATACAGTCCGTCCCATGAAGGATGGGGTTATAGCAGACTTTGACATGACCAATAAAATGATTCAATATTTCATAAAAAAAATATTGCACAAATATCGATTTTTTAAACCTAGGATGGTAGTGGGTGTGCCCACTTGCATTACCCAAGTAGAAAAAAAGGCCGTAATAGATGCTTCCATCATGGCGGGGATCAGAGAAGTCTACCTCATAGAAGAACCAATGGCTGCTGCTATTGGTGTGGGCATCCCCGTTCATCGCCCCGAAGGAAATATGGTAATTGATATAGGTGGAGGCACCACTGATGTGGCTGTCATCTCCTTATCCGGTATTGCTTATGGCGAATCCGTTCGCGTTGCCGGGGATGAAATAGATGAGTCTATCGTTCGCTATATGCGCCTCCAACATCACCTCAATATTGGCGTGTTTGAAGGTGAGCGCGTTAAAATGGAAATAGGTAGTGCGTTTCCTCAACCCGGGAACCTCACCACCGAAGTAAAAGGAATCAATATAAAAACAGGAATGCCCGCCTCTATCACCATTAGTGACGATGAAATTCGTGAAGCCCTGAAAGAACCTTTAACAGTAATCTTGACATCTATTATGCGTGCTTTAGAAAAAATTCCGCCAGAACTTTCTGCGGATATCCACTCCAACGGTATTTACCTGACGGGGGGAGGAGCTTTCATTCGCGGACTCGACCAAATGATTGAAGAAAGAACCACCCTAAAGGTCTTTATTCCTGAAGACCCTCACCTCAGCATCGTTAAAGGTGTCGGCGCTGTTCTAGATGATTTTAAAAATATGAAAAAAGTCTGTATCAATTAAATCCGTTACGGTACACTTTCTTCATCTTAAAATTTAATTCGTTTCATCACATATGAATCAATCAAATAATCTGATCTGTATGGAATGTGGAAAAAAGGTAACATCAGTTCCTACATTTTTGGAATATAAAGGGCAAGAAATTTTTGTCTTCAATCCAGCAATCTGCAAACCTTGTCTGGAAAAGTTATGTGAAAGCTATTCTATAGAATGTGCAAACTGTGGTGGGACCATACCCCCTTATTCGCATGTTGGGATTTTGAAAGCAGAAAACGGGCAAAGCCAGTATATCCACATGACCACGCAGTGCAATACCCCAGGAAATGCCTTCTATGGCTATTGGGGAAAAGGAACTATAAGAGAGTTTATACAGATTGAAGCGTGTTCCTAAAAGGTCGGACGAGTAAAAAATATTGCGCTAATGAGGTCAGTTTAGATATGATCCTCCAATCACAAATTGTATTGAAGAACTGATCATGCTGAAAATTCGTTTTGAAAAAGAAAATAGGACCATTGAGGTTAAAGAGGGAGAAAACCTTCGAGAAGCTGCAATTCGAAATAAGTTTAGCATTTATCCACACATCACCAAAATTCTCAACTGCCGTGGGCGTGGTTTATGCACCGCCTGCACAGTACAAGTTTTATCAGGCAAGGTTGAACCCAGAAATGAGACCGAAATAGATAAACTGAACAAGAAACCCGATGATTTTCGCATGGCATGCCAGATTACTGTCACGGATGATCTCGTAGTTCGTACCAACCCCTGAATTCAACCTTAAAATATTTCAAAACCATTTGACAACGAATCCTTAACCCCCCAGAATGATACATGTCTCCGCTTGACAAAGAACAATTGGATGAAATCCATCAGCACGCCGTGGAAGAATATCCGGAAGAATGCTGTGGGATAATTGTAGGGAATCCAGATCATAATAATGATAATGTTGTTTATCGGTGTGAGAATATTCAAAATAAGCTGCACGAAAAAAATCCTGAAAACTTTACTAGGGACGCCCGTACAGCTTATAATATTAGTGCATTAGAGTTGCAAAGGCTTTTAAGTGAGGCGAGTTCGAAGGGCCGGGTCTTTAAAGTGTTATATCATTCCCACCCCGAGCACGATGCCTATTTTTCAGAAGAAGATACCAGAATGGCCCTGTTCGATGGTGAATCTCCCATATACCCAGGGACCCAATATCTGGTCGTTTCTGTTTATAGTAAAAAAGTTCGGGATCAAGCATTATTTGGCTGGAACCCGGAAACAAAAACTTTCGAACGAAAACCTATATAATAGGGCATTCGTTAAATTTGGAGATATTTTTATGGCGCTGTTAATCACAGAAGATTGTGTTAACTGTGGTGTTTGTGAACCTGAATG
>CAJWOD010000171.1 GCA_913044145.1 uncultured Nitrospina sp.
TTACCACTGCCGGTGCTAGAGTTGAGGAGGGCATTAAATCGTTAAAAGAACAAAATGAAAGTGAATCTTCTTTGTATTTACAGGGGTTAAGCGACAGGGTAGCTGAGGATATGGCGGAGTACATTCATCAGCTATTACGAAAGAGAGCTGGATATAAAAAAGAAAATCGTGGGCAGCGATATAGCCCAGGTTACCCAGCCTTGACAAGCCTGAAGGGAAATCACATTATTTGGAATGCCCTTGGAGCAGAAGATTTAGGAGTGACTTTGACGGTTGCAAATGAGTTTTTTCCACCTAGTACTACTGCTGCTGTAATCTGTTTTCATAAAGATGCTGGATATAATTGATATAACTCGCATTCTGTCGTCTGATTGCTAATTCAGATTTAGCTTTAGTAATGAGAAAAGTATGCCGATAAGTAGGAGGCTAAAGACCAAATTATCAAGTTATGTAAAGGGCATATGAATATTAATAACCTCTTTATTTTTGGTGTTTTATGCGTTATGGCCTGGTGCTAAATAAAACCTTTATATAATCTAAATCATTTGTTAACATAAAGTCGGAATAAACCGAAATATAAAAAAGAATGAAGCTTAGCATTGGTCAAAAACGGGCCTCCTTCACATTATAAATCCGCTTTTTTTAAGGAAAATTGAATCATGTTTAAGCGATTCACCGAGAGAGCGCGTAGAGTTATCATCCTTGCTCGCGAGGAAGCAGAACTTTACCGACATGAATATTTAGGTACAGAACACATTTTACAAGGTGTAATCAAAGATGGTGGCGGCATAGCTGTTGCTATTGTTCAAAAAAGCGGAGTAGATTTGACCCAGTTGAAAAAAGAACTGGAAAAGAGCTTACCCCGAAGCTCAAACTCCTTGATCATTGGCGATATTCCATTTACTTCCAGAGCAAAAAAAGTACTTGAATTCGCGGTCGAAGAAGCAAGGTCACTAAATCATAACTACATTGGTACGGAGCATCTTCTCTTAGGTCTTTTGAAGGAGAAGGAAGGAGTTGCTTGTCGGGTGCTAAATAGTTTTGGGATGTTCTTTGATGACGTGCGTGAGAAAATTGTCGAGATGTTCAAAGAACCGACAGAAACCAATCGCGAAGTCGGTAAAACCCCAACTTTAGATGAGTTCAGCCGTGACCTAACAAAGATGGCGTTGGACGGTAAGCTTGACCCGATTATTGGTCGTGCAAAAGAAATTGAGCGGGTGATCCAGATTCTAAGCCGTCGAACTAAGAATAATCCGGTTTTGATTGGTGAGCCAGGTGTTGGAAAAACCGCGATTGTAGAAGGTCTAGCGCAACTGATTATTGAACGTGAAGTTCCAGATACTCTTTTTGAAAAACGAGTAGTGTCTCTGGACTTAGGTTCGCTAATTGCTGGAACCAAATATCGAGGTCAGTTTGAAGCGCGCCTAAAAGGTATTATGAAAGAAATAATGCAAAATGAAAGTATCATTCTTTTTGTGGATGAGTTGCATACCCTCGTGGGTGCAGGAGCTGCAGAGGGCTCTGTCGACGCATCCAATATGTTGAAGCCTGCACTTTCCCGCGGTGAAATACAGTGTATTGGTGCAACAACTCTAGAAGAATATAGAAAATATATTGAAAAAAATGGTGCACTGGAGAGACGTTTTCAACCCATTATTGTGAACCCACCGACGGTAGAAGAAACCATTGAGATCATAAAAGGCCTTAAAGTTCCTTATGAGCTTCATCATAGAGCTAAAATTTCCGATGATGCTATTGTCACCGCGGTTCGTTTTGCAGAGCGCTATATTACCGACCGTTTTCTTCCAGATAAAGCAATTGACGTTATTGATGAGGCTGGTTCTAGGGTTCGTTTGCGAGAGATAACTCAATCTCCAGATATGAAGAAAATTCAAAAGGAAATCGATCTCGTTGTCCGCGATAAGAAAGTTTGTATCGAAAACCAAGAGTTTGAAAAAGCGGTCGAGTTGCGTGACAAAGAAGAGGCGCTGATTGAAAAGCTGAATAAAGTCAAAGAAGAATGGGATAAACAGCGGGACACTAGTGAGCCTAGTATCACAGAAGATGATATTGCCGATGTTGTTTCAAGTATGACAGGGATTCCTCTTTCTCGAATTGAAGAAAAAGAAAGTATTCGCCTGATGAATATGGAGGAAGAGTTATCTGAGAAAGTTGTCGGGCAGGGAGAGGCTATTAAGGTTCTTACTAAAGCAATTCGTCGTTCGCGATCTGGATTAAAAGATATGAAGCGACCTATAGGTACCTTTCTTTTTCTCGGTCCTACAGGAGTTGGGAAAACCGAGCTTGCGAAAGTATTATCAGAATTTATGTTTGGGGATAGAGACTCTCTTATTCGTTTGGATATGTCCGAGTACATGGAAAAATTCAATGTATCTCGTTTGACGGGAGCACCCCCAGGTTATGTTGGTTACGAAGAGGGCGGTCAGTTGACAGAAAAAGTTCGCCGTAAACCTTACTCGGTAATTCTTTTTGATGAAATTGAAAAAGCAAACCCAGACATTTATCATCTTTTATTGCAAATTATGGATGATGGTCGCTTGACAGACAGTTACGGCCGCGTTGTAGATTTCAAAAATACAGTTATCATTCTTACATCTAATATCAGCTCAAGAATGTTGGAAAAGGGCACCAGCCTCGGATTTCACAAGGATGATAACGAACTGAATTACGATAAGATGCAGAAGGAATTGAAACAGGATCTAAAAAAGACATTCAACCCAGAGTTCTTGAATCGGTTAAGTGAGACGGTTGTTTTTCGTCCGCTGGAATTAAATAATATCGTTGAAATTTTGGATGTTCAATTACAAGCCTTAAATGAACAATTGATTCAGCAAGGTCTTACTTTGGATGTGACATCAGGAGCAAAACAGTGGATCGCTGAAAAAGGTTTTGATCCCA
>CAJWOD010000172.1 GCA_913044145.1 uncultured Nitrospina sp.
GACTCCACCAACCTTGAGTTCAAAAATGGTTTTACTGCCATTGTTGGTCCCAACGGTTGTGGGAAAAGTAATGTTTCCGATGCCATCCGTTGGGCCATCGGCGAGCAAAGGTCCAAAACCTTACGCAGCACTCGAATAACCGATCTTATTTTTAATGGCAGCGGTAGCCGGAAACCGGTAAACCGTGCCGAAATTTCAATTACGCTATCAAATGTTCCGGCTGGAATCCGTATTGCAGGGGTTCCAAATATGGCCGAAGATGTAAAGGTAACTAGATGCTACCATCGTTCTGGTGAAAGCGAATTTTATATCAACCAAATCCCTTGTCGCCTGAAAGATATCACAGATTTTCTTCTGGATGCTGGAATTAGTCCGAAAGTTCTTACAATTATCGAGCAAGGCCATATACAAGATATCATCACCTCGAAACCGGAAGAGCGACGGGTTATGATTGAAGAAGCTGCGGGCATTCTTAAGTTTAAAAGTCGAAAAAATGATGCTGTAAGAAAACTAGATAGTTCGCGGCAAAATTTGGAACGTGTCGCTGACATTGTCCAGGAGTTGCATCGACAGGTCGAGTCCTTGAAACGCCAAGCTGCCAAAGCAGAGCGTTATAAAAATTTTAAAGCAGAAATTAAAGAACTTTCTTTAAAGCTCTTCGCAGTAAAAACTAAACGATTTCAGGTGCATTTAAAAACTATAGAGCAAGAGCTCGAAGAGCAAACACAAAAGAAAACAGAGTGGAGCACACGGTATGCCACCTTCGAAAATCAGCTACTCAAACTCAATATTGAAATAGAAGAGTCGCTGAACCGATTGAATAGCCTGCGCGAAGACATTCACAAGCTGACGGCTCAAATTAGTAATAACGAGCAAACCATCGCTTTCAAAAAAGAACAGCAAGCTGACGCGAAAGAAGATATTGAGGCTGCCGGCGGTGAAATTACCCGAATGGAGGAGGAGGTTGAAGGTCTATTGCGGCAAACAGACATTCAACAAAAAAAGCTTAGCGATACTTCTAAGGAAATCGATGATCAGGAAAAAAATTTAGAACAATTAAAAGAAATTAGCGAACAAAAGCGCGATGCTCTTCAAACAATTCAAGACCGAGTTCAGGTTGGGGAAAAAAAGGTTTTTGAATTGTACCAACAAAAAGCGGGGTCAAACAACAAACTCACCGAACTTGAAACTAAATGCCAGGGTATTGAGTTACACAAACAAAACCTTGAAAAAGAAAAAGAAGGAATTTTAAATTTAATCCAGAATAATCAATCAACTCTGCAAGAACGCGAAAGCAGGTACCAAAATAGTACTAATGAACTGCAACAACTCAAGGAGCAACAGGAGAAACTAAAGCAAAAAGTTCTCGAACACTCGAATCAGTTGCAGGAGCAGGCTGATAAGCAGGGTGAAAAAAAGGAGGCCTACTTTAACAAGGCTTCGCTGTTGAATTCATTGGAAAAATTGCGGACGCAATTTGAAGGATTTAATGAAGGCATTAAATCCCTTATGAGCCAACAAAATGGTGAAAGGATTCCTGGAATTCGCGAAGTGCTTGTTGATGTCTTGCAAACTCCGGCGGAATATGAAACTGCAATAGAAACGGCTTTAGGCGACAAACTACAAAGTGTCATCGTCAACTCTTATTCTGACTCGATGGAGGCCATTGGTTTTCTTAAAAATAGTGAGTCTGGGCGAGGTTTATTTATTCCTTTGAATCCAAAACCCACACCGAACACTACGTTATATTTAAATGGCACACAAGGTATCGTTGGAAAAGCTCTTAATTTCATCAAATGCGGCAAAGATTACAGGCCGATCATTGAGTTGTTATTAAGGAATGTTGTCATTGTGCAGGACATGGATGTGGCGATGCATCTTCATCAGAACCCTGAGTTTCAGGGTACAGTTGTAACCTTAAATGGTGAAATGATTGAATCGAATGGTTTTATCACAGGTGGTTCGGCCAAAAATGAATCTTCACGATTGCTGGCAAGAAACAGAGAGATTGAAAGTCTTTCTGTAAGCGTAAAGGAGTTAAAGATAAAGCTAGAGGAGTCACAGGTAAAGATAGAATCAGATAAAAACGCATTAGTTGAACTGGAAATAAGTCTAAAAAAAATAGATGAAGAAGTTCACCAAAATGAATTGGCCAACAACAATAGTCTACGCGACTTGGAACAATTACGGCAGGAGGCACAAAGGCTAAATGAAAATGCTTCGAACTTGGATACCGAATTGACGTCCTTGATTCAACAGCTAAATAGCTTAGAAAATGAAAAGGGTTCACTAAGTGAACATTTGTTGGAAATGGAACAAAAGAGTCAGGCTGAAGAAGAATCGCTAGCAAAAGAACGAATTGAGCTAGAAGAAAGCCGAAAGACCCTGGAAAAAAACTTGATGGAAATTAGTGGATTGAAAGTTTTAATCACTTCTTTGGTTGGACGACGGGAAAATACACATACGGAGATCAAGCGTCTGACACTGCAACAAAAAAACCTTCAACAACAAATTGAAAACCGTGAGAAAGATATGGTTTCAAACCAGAATCGAATAATTGAAATCGATAACGATGTATCAGTGTTGGAAGGCAATGTATTAAAACAGACCAGAGAAAAAGATACCTTGAGTAATAAAGCAGTTAAAGGGGAAGAAAACCTTAGAGAAAATGAGGACTCGCAAAAACAAATGGATCAAAACATCCGGGAGTTGTCCAGAAAACTTCAGGAGATTACAGAGGTTTTATCTCAGATAGAAATCAAACGTTCAGAAATAAAGTTGCAAAATGCGCATATTGAAGAACGTGCATACGAAGATTTTAATGCGACCCGCGAAGAGTTGTCTGCTGCATATGATGAAAAAATTGTTGAAAATGAGATTGAAGAATCTGTCAAAGATTTAAA
>CAJWOD010000173.1 GCA_913044145.1 uncultured Nitrospina sp.
GTTCTGTGTATTATCTGTAAGTTGAATGAGTTTGTGAAGAAATTCTCGTGCTTCCGTATAATTATTTTTTTTGATGAGGACCTGTGCCAGTCCCAGTTGGTTTTCTGCATAGTCAGGGGCCAGCCGAATAGCTGCTTTTAAATGAAATTCCGCTTTATCTAGGTCTCCGCCCAAAAAAAAGGGCAACTCTAGATACAATTTACCCAAAGCCCTATGTGGGCCTGAATGGCTAACGGCCGGGTCCAGGCTCACGGCTTTTTTCATATCCTTTTCAAAGGGATCGATGATCCCCAAACTGGCCCAAACCCCTTTCATTTCCCCCTGCTTACCGCGGCATAGTCCTCTATAAAAATAACTGATTGCAGAATCGGGTTGCAATTCAATGGCTTGAGTGCTGTAGAGGATACATTGATCATAGTGATCAATTTTTGAATCCTCTGATATTTTGGCAAGAGCATAATGGGCTCTAGCCTGGCGCCATTTCCATTTATATTGGTTAGGGTTTACCGCCAGAACTTTTTCAATTTGCGAGGAAATATTTTCATATTCTTGTTTCGATGTGCTCTCTTGATGAAGATGATCAATTTCAGCCAGAGTTGGGCTTTGTGCAAAAACAGAGGAGGCCTCAAAAATGAGGGCAAACACAAATAAAATCGAATAAAGTCGCCATACTTTATTGAAATTGATGTTCATAACACAGGTTAGATTCCGTTATAATTAAAACAAACAATTCCTTATATTTTGAATACCAAAGTTTCCCAATAGGAAAACATTCACTATTAGAATGTATCATAAATGAGAAATCTAAAAATAATTGCTTTAAATACCCTTCTCGTTTTCTTTTTTGTGATGGTTCCATCTTGGGCCGACGTAGCAGAAAAAAGTCCGGAAGCCGCAGTCAAAATCCTTTTAAACGAGATCAAGCAAATAGTAGAAGGTAAAGGTTTGTCAGATGATAAAAAAGCAGCAAATAAAAAACATTCTGACATCGCTGTAAGCATATTAAAGGTGTCAGAAATCAGTCAGAAGGCACTCGGAAAATACTGGAAGAAGCATAGCTCTGAACAACAAGATCAGTTTCAGAAGTTGCTGGGGGATTTGTTTGTGCATGTTGCTTTCCCCAGTTCGGCGAAGTTTTTTGCAAATCTTGACCTGGTTTATGGTAAGTCAAAAAGTAAAAAAGATATGACTGTGGTTCCCATTACTGTAATCCACGAGAAAGAAGGTGAGGTAGACATCGATTTTAAAATGAAACAGTCTGCGAAAAACTGGTTGGTAGTGGATGTGATCCTTGATGGTGTCAGTATGCGCAACAATTTGAGAAGCCAGTTTTACAAGATTCTAAAGACAAATGACTTTAATGAATTGATCCGGCGAATGGAAAATAAGCTAAAAGAAACACAAGGCTAAAAATCGTTGGTTTCGAGTTTTTATAAGAAACGAAAAAATATGAAAAAAGTTGGAATGGTTAGTTTGGGATGTCCAAAAAACACCGTTGATTCTGAGCGGGTGCTCGGAGATCTCGTTTCTTCGGGCTACGACCTTACCCCTAATGAAGAAGACGCTGAAATTATAATCGTTAACACTTGCGGTTTTATTGAATCGGCAAAAAAAGAATCGGTCGAGGCAATTCTTGAAATGGCCCGGAAAAAAATAGACGGAAACTGCAAGCAACTCATTGTGACGGGTTGTTTGGCAGAGCGTCACACTCAGGAGCTTCTCGATGAGATACCGGAAATCGATCATTTGCTAGGGGTTGGGCAATACCCGCAGTTAAAAAATATTTTAGAAGATGATGCGGCTAATTTTGATAACCGCAATCACGTTGCGACGCCTGCTGAATTTTATGAGTCCTACACCGATCGGTTGATGACCACTGCTTTTTACACGGCATATTTAAAAATTTCAGAAGGTTGTTCTAATCGTTGTGCTTTTTGCATCATTCCCAAAATGCGAGGCCCTATGCGTAGCCGATCGCCGGAATCCATTTTGGCAGAAACAGAAAATTTAGCTAAAAGAGGAGTTAAAGAACTTAATATTATTTCTCAAGACACCACAATGTACGGTTTCGATCTAGCTATGAAGGATGGTTTGGTTAGATTGCTAGAGGGTATAGCAAAAATTCAAAGCGTAGAATGGATACGACTTTTGTATTGTTATCCTACTTTTCTCAATTCAGATGTGATCGACTATATTGTATCTGAAGAAAAAGTGTGCCGTTATATTGATGTACCTCTACAACACACCCATAATACAATTTTAAAAAGCATGAAACGGCAGGAAACTGAGGGTAGTATCCGCAGAATGCTGAATGAATTACGTTTAAAGATTCCAGAAATTGCTTTACGCACCACTTTTATCACCGGTTTTCCTGGAGAAACAGAAGAACATTTTAAGCATATGCTTAACTTTCTTTGTGATGTTCAGTTTAATCATGTAGGAATTTTTACATATTCTGATGAAGAAGGAACCACCGCTTTCGATTACCCTAACCGCGTTCCTGAAGAAGTTAAAGAAGAAAGGAAAAATATCCTTATGGAATGTCAAAGGGAAATTGTGTTCCGAAAAAATCAAGAAAAAGTGGGGCAAATCGAATCAATTCTTGTTGAAGGATTCAATGCGCAGGAAAATTATATTATGACTGGAAGACTGGCATCTCAGGCACCCGATATTGATGGGCAGGTTATTTTGGAAAAATGTGAAGCCGAACCGGGTGAAATCATTCCCATGCGCATCACCGCCGTGGCGGGTTATGACCTTATCGCGGAACCTCTTTCACAAGGAATGGAGCAGCTGGAAAAACCAAAGGACATAATTTAAGAAAAAGTATTAGCGCTCTGTTGCCAGACAGATGGTTTGAAATTTTTTCCAGACCTCTTCCACGCTTG
>CAJWOD010000174.1 GCA_913044145.1 uncultured Nitrospina sp.
TTTGAATATATATAAGGTTCGCCTTGTTTGTATTTAAGACCTTGCGGGCCATATAATGAGAGCCCGTGATGAGGTGCTGCTATAAGCTGATTCGCAAAAAACAGTAACCAGATGGTTATATTTAAAATAGTTTTCATAATTGATACATTTTAATCATTGAAAGAATTTGATTTCCTTACAATATATTAACATTCTTGCCAGTAAGTGGGTCAACCCGTTTGTTTTAGATTTAAACCACTCTCTAACTTGTTATGATATGCGTTATTTGTTAATCTTGATCATTAATTTGTTCAGGCTCGCCTGGCAGAGGGAGGCTCCCTCCTAGTTAACTATCCGGACACAGGAAAACTAAATAATGCAATTAAGAAAGACACGAAAGATCCATATTGGGAAATTAGTGATTGGAGGAGATTCTCCAATTGCTGTTCAAAGTATGGCAGCCACTCAAACTCAAGATTTGACTGCAACTGCTCGACAGATAGAAGTACTGGAAAAAGCCAATGCCGATATTATTCGCATTGCAGTCGATAATGAAAAAGATATAGAAGCTCTAAAAATATTACGAGAGAAATTTCCTGATAGTACTTGGTCTGTAGATTTACAGGAGAATTATAAGTTGGCACCCCTGGTTGCCCCATGGGTAGATAAGATTCGTTATAATCCCGGCCATCTTTTTCACCTTGAAAAAGATAAATCTATTCGTGAAAAAGTACAATTCATTGTTGAGGCGGCAAGGGAAAACCAATGTGCCCTCCGAATTGGAGTCAACTGCGGTTCGGTGGACCCTGATTATAAAGAAAAGTATAAAAATGATTCCACAGAGGCGATGGTTCGTTGTGCAGTAGATCATTGTCAGATGCTTGATGAGATGAACTTCGAAAATTATTGTGTCTCGTTGAAGGACTCTGATTCTGATAAGGTGATCGATGCTAATCGCAGGTTTGCTGCAGAAAGGCCAGATGTGCCTCTGCACTTGGGTGTTACCGAGGCAGGGCTTCCACCCGAGGGGATTATAAAGACTCGCATTGCCTTTGAGCAATTGATATCAGCTGGGATTGGAGATACGATCCGAGTTTCTCTAACTTTGCCGAACGATGATAAAGGTCAGGAAATTGATGTAGGTCGTGAACTTTTAAAGGATATTTCCGAGGGCCGATTTCGTTCGGTACCTGAAAACTTTCTTGATGGACTAAATATCATAGCTTGTCCGAGTTGCTCCCGCGTTGAAAATGACAAGTTTGTCGATTTAGCACAGGATGTCCGTAAAATGACAGAATATGCGGAAAAATATAAACTAACAATCGCTGTTATGGGTTGCCGTGTAAATGGACCGGGGGAAACCGATGATGCAGACCTAGGTCTTTGGTGTGGGCCCACACGTGTTAATTTGAAAAAAGGCACAGAAACTCTTGGCTCCTTTTCCTATGAAGAAATTTTAAAGGAATTAAAGAAAGAAGTTGATCAAATGATACTAGAGAAATTTGAGGCGCTTGAACTTAATTAAAGAAGAAAAATTTTAAAGGCGGAATGATGGAATACGATGTCGAAGAGTTAGAAGAACTAAAACGCAAATTAAATATCACTATTCCTGAAGAGGAAGTATCTAAACGTGTTGACGATGCTTATAAACAATTGAATCGGGAAATGAAGATGCCGGGGTTTCGGCCAGGGAAAATTCCACAAAAGGTTCTTGAAAAACAAGTTCCCATGCAATCATTTGGGCAGATGTTTCAGGATTTAATGCAGGAATATTATGAAGAGGCTCTGCATAAAACAGGACTCCGCCCCACCGGGCAACCGGAAATTGACCATACAGGGTTGCAGGATATAAAAAAGAATGAACCCTTAAAGTTTTCAGTGATCTTGGATATTAAACCTGAGATAAAAATAAAAAATTATAAAGGTTTGAAGTTTAAAAAGAAGGAAGCTGTTGTCACAGACGAAGAAATTGAAGAGACTCTAGGCAAAGTTTTAAGTCGGCACGGTTCATTGGAGGATATGCCATCAGATTATGTCGCTGCTAAATGGGATATTTTAAAGATAGATTTTCAAGGATTTTTTGCTGATCAACCAATGGAAAATGAAAAGGCAGATGATTTTGAACTTCGAATTGGTGAAAAGAAAATGCTTGATGGTTTTGAAGAGCAGTTGATTGGACACAAAGCAGGAGAAGAATTTGAGATTAAGGTAATTCTCCCGCCTAATTGGAACAATAAAACACGTCGAATAAATTTTCCAATACCTGGAGCCAATGAAGAGCAGGAAGATGACAGGGCTACATTTAAGATTAAACTAAAAGAAATAAAACAACTAAGTCTTCCTGAGTTAACGGTTGAAATTGCAAAACGAGAGGGTTTTGATTCGATTGATGAGCTGCGTCGCGGGATCAAGGTAGATCTTCAAGGTCATAAAGATCAGCAAGAGGAGCTTAAAATTAAAGAAGATATTTTTAATATTCTAGTCAAAGAATCGGATGTGATGCCTCCAGAGTCGATTATAGAGCGTGAATTGAAATTTATGATTGAAGGTATGAAATTTCAAATAGCGCAATCGGGTATGAAAATTGAAGATTCTGGTTTCGAACCCGAAAAGGCAGAGAAAGAATGGAGAGAGAGAGCTATTTTTAACACCAAAGGATATATGGCTTTGGAATCAATTGCTCAGGTTGAAAATATTCATATCACACAACAGGATATGGAGGCTGAGTATGAATTGTTGGCAGAACAAACGAAACAAAAAGTAGAGGACATTCAAAAGCGCATTATGTCTAATCCAGATTCTCTGAATCAAACAACTACTAAACTTTTAGGGCAAAAGACAATGAACTTTATTTATTCAAGTTGCGAATTTGAATACTATAAAGATGAACCAAA
>CAJWOD010000175.1 GCA_913044145.1 uncultured Nitrospina sp.
CAGGATTTGCCTAAGGAAATTTGGAAACCACAAAACCAAATTGACTTTAATGAGTTTAACAAAGCCGGATCATTACAAGAAGCGGAATCAATCTGGGAAAAACATTTTATTCTCCATCATTTAAAAAGAAACAACTGGGATATTGACCAAACCTGTAAAGTTTTAAAAACCAGTAAAAAACAATTTCAGGAGAAACTTAAATTCCATTCAATAAAGATCCAGAAAAACAATAATACCTCTCGTCAAAAAAAATATCCGCAGCGGACTCTAAAACGGAGCGTAGTTCTTTGCGGCAGCAGCCTTCACTCAGGCATAAAAACCGGACTTATTCTACAACCAATGCCCCCTGGAAGCGGGATTATCTTTGGCGATATTGCATCAGGAAAAACCATCCCCGCAAAATTGGAAAATGTTCAATCCACAGACTATTCCACTTGCCTGAAAAAAGGCCCGAACTCAGTGGGAACTATTGAACATATTATGGCTACACTTCATATGTATCGGATCACCAATCTTCTTATCAAAATTGGTGATGAGGCACCGGTTATGGATGGCTCGGCCAAGGATTTTTGTGAACTTTTAGAAGATGGGGAATTTGAAGATCAAGATGATTTCTATGAAGAAATCATCGTCGATAAGAGTTTTTCCTTTGGAAGCAAGGAAAAAGGCGAGCCTCATATATCAATCGAGCCCAGCGATAATTTTTCAGTCAGTTACCATATGGAGTATCCCGAACCCATAGGAATTCAGGATTTTACTTATGAATTTCAAGGGGATGAAAGTTTTAAAAAAGAAATTGCTCCGGCTCGAACCTTCGGGTTTATGGAGGAGGTTGCTCAATTGACCAAGATGGGTTATGCCTCAGGCGGAAAACTCGACAATTTTATTTTGCTGGGAGATAAAAAGGTTTTAAATACAAAGCTACGGTTTGAAGATGAATTTGCACGCCATAAAATTTTAGATATATTAGGTGATTTTTATTTATTAGGTAAACCTATACGTGGAAAAATAAAAGCTAGTAAATCTGGCCATACCCAGAATATAGGCCTTCTCAAAAAAATTCGTGGTAGTCTTATAGAGAAAAACTGAATCTCTTCTGCAACTAGAACTCTATAATAAAATACATATTTTCAATGACATCGGAAAAATTCAAACTTGCTATTTTTGTGTCCGGCAATGGCTCTAATTTGCAAGCTATCATTGATTCTATAGAAAACGATTATTTAGCCGCAGAAATCTCATTAGTATTAAGTAATGTCAAAGATGCTTATGCCCTTGAACGAGGCAAAAACCACGGTTTGGAGGTTATTTTTCTAGATCCAAAAACTTTCCCTAATAGAGCTAATTATGAGCAAAAGATAATTGATCTTCTGTTATCAAAGTCCATAGATCTTATTTGTCTTGCTGGATTTATGCAGATTCTAGGGAAAAATTTCATTGAAGCTTTTTCAGGGAAGATTATCAATATACATCCATCCCTGCTTCCAGCATTCCCAGGGCTGAATGTGCAAAAAAAAGCATTGGAACATGGAGCAAAATTTTCTGGGTGCACGGTTCACTTTGTAAATGAGGAGATCGACGGAGGAGCAATCATTTTACAGTCTGTTGTTCCTATTCACGATGAAGACGATATTGAGTCCCTTTCGAAAAGAATTCTCGAACAGGAACACATCATTTATCCAGAGGCGATCCGATTAATAATTGAAGATAGCATTAAGATCTCTGGACGACGGGTTTTACGAAAGACAAAGAAGGAAGATTGAATTGATCCACTTTATCAAATACATAGTTTTCATATTTATTTTATTGAGCGCTCTTACAGGGCATACTGAAACGCCCGAACAACAAGCCTTGGACGCTGTTCAAAAAAACTATGAAAAAGTCTTAACCTTTGAAGCTATATTCACGCAAAAATCCTATATCAAAATGATGAATAAAACTCGCGATACAAAAGGGACGGTATCTATTAAAAAGCCAGGAAAGATGAAATGGACCTATGGAGCACCCGATATCCAGGTTTTGATTAGCAATGGAAATACACTTTGGCATTACGTATCTGATGAAGAACAGGTTACCAAAGTACCCATCGAAAGTATCTATACTGCAAACACTCCTGCCCTTTTTCTAGCTGGAAAAGGGAAATTGATCCATACCTTTAATGTTGAAAGTGTAAACCTCGACAAAAATCCCATTAGCATAACGCTCACACCCAAAGAAGATGATCAGGCTCTAAGCCGGTTACAATTATTCGCAAACAAGAAAAACTACCAGATTACAGGATCAACCGTGTATGATAAATTAGGAAACAAAACAGAAATTCGCTTCAGCCAGATACAAACAAACAAAAATATTTCAGAGAAAACCTTTCAATTTCAAGTACCCCCGAACGTAGAGGTCTTGGATTACACAAAAAATCCTTAAATATAATGTTCGAACTATCGGTTTTACCCATTGATACTATCCTGAGTTTCAGCGGAAAGATGCTGGCATTTTTAACTGGGCTCGCCGCTCTCATTTTTGTCCACGAGTTAGGACATTTTCTTGCTGCGCGAAAAGTGGGTGTAGTGGTAGAGAAGTTTGCTCTTGGATTCGGACCTAAAATCGTTGGCTTTACAAAGGGCGGCACTGAATATCTAATTGCGGCTATACCCCTTGGCGGCTATGTAAAAATGAAGGGAGAAGAAGTCGGTGAAGACAAAGCCGATGAGCAAGGTTCTTTTTCCGCAGCGCCCGTAGGGCATCGCCTTGCCATTGCTTTTGCAGGTCCTCTTTTCAATATACTTTTTGCAATCGGCATTTATTATTTTGTCTATCTCATAGGTGTACCAGCTTTATCCCCAGTTGTGGGTACGGTAAATAAAGAATC
>CAJWOD010000176.1 GCA_913044145.1 uncultured Nitrospina sp.
TAACAGGAAATTTAATCCAACATATCGGGTCATTTACAGGGTAATTTAAAATCTTATCCCTGTCAAACTAGCGCACTTTTGTTTGGGCCGCACCCAATTGATACGGTGGTTCGTCCTTTTGAGGGGATGATTAAATGTGACTCGATCTGGAATCTGAAGGTACGTGATATTCTTCCTAAAATTCTGTAACCCAAGAGGTGTATGTCACAAAAATAATAAATACGCCTATTAATCACGTTAGTCGGCAAACACCGTCGGGAGGTTGACAAGAATGGTGGGGTCTGATAGCGTAAATTCAAGTGTTTTGACTATTTAATAATCTTTTTTGGAAGCAAAAACGTATGCCCTGGGACGATTTACACGAATCTAAAGAACCTAAGGACCGGTCTAAAAATAGAGGTGGCCAAGGTGGTGGAAGACAAGATGACGGTCCTCCTAAACCACCTTTTAACATTCCGGAAATTAACATACCTCAATTCAAACCTTCTATGCTGCTAGGTATTATTCTACTTTTACTTGTAGTATGGATTATCCCAGGTACTTTTTATTTCGTAGAGCCCGATGAGGAAGGTGTTGTGACCCGGTTTGGGAAGTTCAGCCGTACTACTTCACCTGGACTGCATTTTAAATACCCTTCTCCGATAGAACATGCTGCCACTCCAAAAATCACACAGGTAAGGCGTGCAGAAATTGGTTTCCGAGCGGCACAGGGGCGACCCACTCAAAGAGTGCCTGCAGAATCATTAATGCTTACGGGTGACCAGAACATCGTTGACATGAACTTGGTTGTTCAATACCGAATTATGGACTCGGTACAATATCTGTTCAATGTACGCCGACCTCATAAACTGATTCGCGATTCAGCAGAAACGGTAATACGCGGGATCACGGGTAGTAAAAAAATTGATGAGGCTCTGACTACAGGCAAAGCAGAAATTCAGGTGCTGGCAAAGGATCAGATGCAAGCTCTTCTCGATAAATATAAATCGGGCCTGCAGGTGGTGACAATTCAGCTTCAGAACGTGCATCCACCTGAGCAAGTTGCTGATTCATTTAAAGACGTAGTGCGTGCTCGTGAAGATAAAGAGAGAATGATCAATGAAGCTCAGGGTTATCGTAATGCAGTAATCCCTGAAGCTCGCGGACAAGCTGCGCAGATCGTTCGAGTTGCAGAGGGATATCGTGAAGAAAAAATAAAAAAAGCTGAGGGTGATGCCAAACGATTTCTTCAACAATATGAGGAGTATAAAAAAGCCCCTGATATTACCCGCAAAAGGATTTATTTGGAAACCATGGAAGAAATCCTTCCTGACATAAACAAGGTTGTTATGGAAAATAAAAAAGGCGGTAATGTTCTGCCAATCCTTCCTTTAGGTAAAAATTCGCTCTTGGGAGGTAATAAATAATAACCATGAAACAAAACTCACTTATTATCGCAGGCGTTATAGCAATTATCATACTTTCATCGTCCATGTTTACGGTACATATGACGCAAAACGCAATTGTACTGGAACTGCAAAAACCTAAGGAAACGATTACTGCTCCGGGGCTTTATTTTAAAATTCCATTTTTCCAACGGGTCAAATATTTTTCCAACCAATTGCTGGACAATGACTCTCCCCCTGCTGAAGTTATCACCAAGGATAAGAAAAACTTATTGATCGACAATTTCACCATGTTCCGTATTGTTGAGCCCCTGAAATTTCTGGAAACGGTGCGTGGTGAACAAGGCGCCCGCGCAAGACTGGACGACATTGTTTATTCCGAGTTACGTGTTGAAATCGGTCAACATAACTTGATAGATATTGTTACGGGAACGCGCGATGCAATAATGGCCAAGGTAACCAAGGAGGCAAACAAAAAAGCCGCGGAATATGGGCTCGCAGTCGTTGAAGTAAGAATTAAGCGAACCGACCTACCTCCTGAAATTGCTAACTCCATATTCAATCGAATGCGCACAGAACGCGAACGAATTGCCATGGAATACCGATCCGAGGGCAAGGAAGAAGCTACCAAAATTCGCGCTGAAACGGATAAAGAAAAAACCATTCTCGTTGCGGAAGCCTATAAGAAAGAACAAACCATTCGTGGTGAAGGGGATGGAATGTCTACAAAAATCTACGCGGATGCTTTTAGGAAAGATCCCAAGTTTTATTCTTTTATGAGGTCTATGGAAGCTTATAAAAAATCTTTAAAAACTGATACCACTCTCCTAATGTCTGAGGATTCCGATTTTCTGGGATTTCTTAATAAGTCTAAATAACCTACCCCCAGCATACTGGGTGGAAAAATACATAAGAACCTCTTATTATATAGTAGAGACTCTTTTATATAAGGTCGTATGAGAATACTGATTGTTGGAGCGGGAATAGTTGGGTTCAATCTTGCCCAAGAACTTTCGCAAGAAGGTCATGATGTCGCCATTGTAGACATGGATCTTGACCGAACCCGGCGTATCTCAGATACGCTCGATGTTATGGCTATGCATGGCAACGCCTGTTTACCGAGCATATTGGTCAAGGCGGGAATAAAGTCCACTGAAATGCTAATTGCCCTCACCGATAAAGACGAGATTAATCTACACCTTTGTTTTCTTGCTTCCCGGTTCAAAGTGCCCAACAAGTTTGCCCGCTTGCGTGACATGGAATTCACCACTACCGAAGCTGTCCTTTCTACTCAAGATTTATTTGTCGATCAGGCAATAAACCCGCCGCAAATAATGGTCGAAACGATTCTGAAATTCCTGCAAACTCCAGGTGTCGTTAACGTTGCAGAATTCGCCGATGGAGAAGTGCTTTTACG
>CAJWOD010000177.1 GCA_913044145.1 uncultured Nitrospina sp.
AATGTTATACAAGAAGTGAAAGAGTTTTTAGAGCAAAGTGTGAAAATTTCTAAAGCAGCTGGAATTTTTTCAGATCAAATTGCCATTGATCCGGGGATTGGGTTTGGTAAGGATCAAAAACATAATCTTGAAATCTTAAGTAAGCTTGAAAAGTTTATAGAACTAGGACACCCTATCCTTATAGGAGTTTCAAGAAAATCTTTCATTGGAAATATATTAAAATTGCCACCAGAAGGAAGACTAGAAGGCTCTTTGGCTGCTTCAGTTATAGGTGTAACTAAAGGGGCATCTATAGTAAGAACCCATGATATTAAAGAAACACGGAATGCTATAAAAGTAACTGAAGCAATAATAAAAGGGGGAAATTTGTGACCCGTTTATTTGTCAATGTTGATCATGTCGCGACAATTCGTGAGGCCAGGAAAACACAGGAACCCGATCCCTTAAAAGCAGCGCTAATGGCAGAAAAAGTGGGGGCGGATGGTATTACTGTTCATTTAAGGGAAGATCGTAGGCATATTCAGGATAAAGATGTTCGCATAATTCACAATAATATTGGCACTAAATTAAATCTTGAAATGGCTGCAGTAGATGAAATGGTTGCAATTTCGCTAGAGTTAAAACCCTATCAAGTTTCTCTGGTTCCAGAAAAAAGACAGGAAATAACAACCGAAGGCGGCCTCGATGTGTGTTCTCAAATACCAGAACTTATAGATATACGAAAAAGGATAAAAAACGAAGGCATACTTTTCAGTCTTTTTGTAGACCCTGATATAGATCAATTGGAGGCTTGCAGAGAGATTAAGGCTGATAGTATTGAAATTAATACAGGAAATTACTCGGAATTGGTAGCCCCGAAGGATGTCGAAACAGAGCTTTTGCGTATTCAAAAAGCATCAAAGTATGCCTCTGATATGGGTTTGCGAGTTTTTGCCGGGCATGGTTTGAACTACGATAACGTCAAAGCTATCGTTACTATTCCGGAAGTTGAAGAACTAAACATTGGGCATTTTCTAGTTGCTCAATCGGTTTATGTGGGGATGGAAAACGCTGTTAAGCGAATGATCAAGATTATAGAAATGGCCCAATCTTAATATTTGAAGTTCTTAGAAAAACATAATCTGAGGTTTGTATTGACTTGAAATTATAATTTTTGCATACTGAGTTTAATCTTTATGTAGTTGAAACCCCAGATTTTGTTGTTTCCTACTCCTGATTTTGTCTGAATGCGTTAAATTTTCTTTTGATGCACCTACCTGTTTTAATTTTAATTTTTGTTGTGGAAGAGTTGGTGAATTATGTCTATTAAGGTTGGTATTAATGGTTTTGGGCGTATAGGAAGAGCAGTCCTTAAAAACATTCTGAAAGATCCGGAATGTAGCAATATTGAAATTAAAGCTATAAATGATTTAACAGACCCTGCAACTTTAGCGCATTTGTTGAAATATGATTCTGTTCAGGGTGTATTTCCTCAAGAGATAACTTCAAACGATGAGGAGATAGTAATTAATGGAAAATCCATAAGAATATTTTCAGAAAAAGAACCTCGCAAACTGCCCTGGAAAGGTCAGGGTGTGGATTTTGTTATTGAATCAACTGGATTTTTTACCAGTAGAGAAGCTGCAGGACAACATCTTGATGCTGGAGCAAAAAAGGTTATCATTTCAGCCCCCTCAAAGAACCCAGATATTACTTTAGTTTTGGGAGTTAATCAGGAAACCTATAGCCCAGACCAGCATAATATCATTTCAAATGCCTCTTGTACGACCAATTGTTTGGCTCCAGTCGCCAAGGTATTAAACGATAATTTTTTTATCGAAAAAGGTTTGATGACAACCATCCATTCATACACCAATGATCAAAGGATATTAGATTTGCCCCATTCAGACCTTCGGAGAGCTCGTGCGGCGAATGTCTCAATGATCCCAACTACAACAGGAGCCGCCAAAGCTGTAGCCCTGGTCCTCCCAGAAATTGCAGGGCGTCTTGATGGAATGGCAATTCGAGTCCCTACGCCCAATGTATCCTTAATTGATCTTGTGGTAGAAGTTAAAAAGAATACCTCAAATAAAGAAGTAAATGAGGTGTTTAAAGAAGCTGCACGTGAAGGATTAAAAAATATTCTTAGGGTGGAGGATAACCCACTTGTATCTGTTGATTATAATGGAAATCCTTATTCCTCTGTTATTGATAGTCTTTCTACCAAAGTAATGAAAGACAATATGATAAAGGTTTTAGCTTGGTACGATAATGAGTGGGGATATTCCAACCGTGTGAAAGATCTTTTGAAATTCATTGTTAGTAAAAATAATTCCTAATTCAGTCTAGAGTTTTTTAACTTATTTCTACCAGTTATACTCTTTGGTAACTTAAAAAAACTTGGATAAATCGTTATGAAAACTCCTCTTATTGTGGGCAACTGGAAAATGAACTTACTGGCTTCAGAATCGAAAGAATTAGCTCGTGAGATTAGAGAGTTTTCTGAAAAAATAGAAGGTGTCAGGGTAGTGCTCGCCCCTTCATTTACTTCACTATACTGCGTAAGACAAATACTGTTGGGGTCAAAAGTTAGTCTGGGTAGTCAAAATTTTTATTACCAGGAAAAAGGAGCTTATACCGGTGAAGTGTCTTCCGACATGATAAAAGAAGCGGGATGTGAATATGTGATCGTGGGACACTCTGAAAGAAGGCAAGTATTTGGCGAAACAGATGAGTTAATAAATAATAAAGTTATTTGTGCTGTGGAAAAAGATTTATCAATAATATTATGTGTTGGAGAGTCTCAAGAA
>CAJWOD010000178.1 GCA_913044145.1 uncultured Nitrospina sp.
GTATTCTTTGGACAATTTCATATTCTCTAATGGGTAGGCATATTTTAAAGCCAAAAATCTGGATTCATTCGCCCAATCATTAACTTCAGAATTAAGCCATTCTTTTTTTTCTGAATCCACCAACTTGATATTCAGGCGTTTTGCATATTTTTGCAGACTTTCTTCGCGCCAATCGATCAGGCCTCCATCCCACAAATAATGCAAGTTGACTTTTCTTCCTAAATAAGAAACACGGATTCTATTTCCACCACGATCTTTACGATTTCCCAAATGCAATGGCTGATGCACATCCCCTACAAAATGAACCAGATATTTTAACGCATTCTTTCTTTTTTTTAAGGGGTTTTCAATATTCGCTAGCACAGCAATGAATTCTTTTATTTTTTCCGTAACACACTTTCCATTAGGGCAATCCCGTGCTGCCTGATAAGTCCATTCACCTGCCCTGACATTGGTGTAATGCCAGGGACTTTCCTGTCTCCTTTTTTGCCTGATCTTATCGGCCCAGTCCGCTACATCTGCTAGATTGTTTATGTTAAACTCTTCAAAGATATATTTTTTAGTTTCAGAGGCTAAATTAAATTCCGCTATATAACCAATTGCCCGATGACCCTGAGACCCCCAGCCATGCGCATAATCAAAGTTTGTCGCCAGAAAAATTATGAGCAGCCAGAGTCTGCATACAAACAATATTACTTTCCTCTCTTTAGACATTTTACCTTTCTACTTTAAACCGATAAAAAAGTGACTTCTTTTTACCACACCATAAAATTCTGGGTACTCATTATTTTCTTGTCTTTTTCACTTGGAACCATAGCAGTTATTGCCCGTCTTTTTGACAGTTCCGGAGACTCGTCACACAATATAGCAAGACTATGGTGTCGTTTGCTTTGCAAATGGAATGGTGTAAAAGTTCAAATCACTGGTTTAGAGAATATGCTAACCGATCAACCACAAATATTTGTATCCAATCATCAGGGTTATTTCGATATCTTTGCACTATCAGGATATTTACCAGTTCAAATAAGGTGGGTCGCAAAATCCAGCCTCTTCAAAATTCCATTTATGGGTTGGGCGATGAAAGCAGCGGGTTACATCCAGGTTACTAGATCTGACCGCAAAAAATCTTATCAGGCTTTTATAGAAACGGTGGAGAAAGTCAAGGAAGGGTGCTCAATTATTATTTTTCCAGAAGGAACTCGATCAGAGGATGGGACATTAGGACCCTTTAAAAAGGGAAGTAACCTTATTGCAAATCGTTCCAACAGTCCCATGGTTCCAGTAACCATTAAAGGAAGTAGCGATATAATTAAAAAAGGTAGCTTCCTAATTAATCCAGGACCCATCGAGATTATACTATCTCCAGCCGTGACAACCCATCTGCAAAAAAATGATGGGGAGGATATTTTAAACTCCATTCGTAACACTATTCTTGAAAACCAGCGATAGATACTAATTACGGGTTACTTTTTTTCTTTTTGGATGAATTCCCAAATAGATGCGGGGTGTTCGCGCAAATCTTCAGGATTTCTCCAAATGGCACGAATCATTCCAGTTTTATCAATAACAAAAGTGCTTCGCTCTATATATTTAACCATTTCTCCAAGGTCTTCTTCTTCTTTAATGACGCCATATTGTTCTGTCACCTTTTTGTGTTCATCCGCGAGAAGAGTAAATCCAAACTGGAATACCTCAATGAACTGCTGATGTGCATTCACACCATTCCAGCTACAACCTAAAACTTCTACTTCGCGAGTTTTAAATTTTCGGTTCCACTCGTTGAATCCGACCATCAATCGCGTATCTTCTGGGCTACTGTCCTGCCTATAAAAAGCCAAGACCACCCACTTCTTATCTTCAAAATCCTTCAGGCTTACCTTTACCTTTTCCTCAGCAGATGGGCTGGATGCACCTGCTTTATAACCATAGCAAGCGGGCAATTCAAAATTAGGCGCACGATCTCCTACTTCTAATTCATCGGGCATGAAGTTATCCTTTTTATTTTGAGCAACTCTAAATATTTTCTTGAGCCATGTACAGCCTCTTTTAGATACGACCTACGAGTTGCATAAATTTAAATTACCGAATTAATGAATCTTTTAATTATAATTTGCTATTCACCGAATGCTGCTTTGAGCAAAGGCTCAACTTCGCCTTTTGCTTCCATCTCATCAAGGATATCGGTGTCGCCATAGAACTTACCATCGATGAAAACTTTTGGCAGAGTCGGCCAATTGGTCATTTTTGTGAGAGCCTCACGCTTGGTTGGGTCTGAGAGCGCGTTGACAACTTCAAACGGGTAACCGTACTTATTGAAAAACTGGATCGTTTCCACTGTAAAACCACATTGCGGTGCTTCTTTGGTGCCTTTGCCATAAATTATAATTTTATTTGCAGCTATTTCTTCTTTAATTTGATCCTCTACCTCTGACATCGTTAACTCCTTTATTTTTTTTAAACATTTAATAAACGAAATTTATAACCATCCAACCCTTATGGGGTGGCTGTTTTTATTTCCGCGGCGTGAATTCGACCATCCTGCATGGCTGGGTTCAAAGCATCCTGAACCTTGCGGTGGCGATCCATAATTCCTAACTCTTCAAAAGCTGCCGAGGTAACATGAATGATAAAATGGTCACTCATCCCCGTTTTATCCAAGACATTCACTTCCGCATCCGGGACTGCAGTTTTAACTAAATCAATAAGATCTGGAATACTAATCATCTAACTCCCTTTAAAAATGATGTTTAAGCCAATTAACTGTAATTATTTGATTCTAATT
>CAJWOD010000179.1 GCA_913044145.1 uncultured Nitrospina sp.
AATTTATCCTTAATGGATGAATCTAATCCTCTCGACTCAGGAATAGAGATTACTGCCAACCCAATAGGAAAAAGCCTACAAAACTTGTCACTTCTTTCCGGCGGTGAAAAATCAATGGCGGCTATCGCGCTCGTGTTTGCCGTATTTAAGGTTCGTCCCAGCCCCTTTTGTTTGTTAGACGAAGTTGATGCTCCCCTCGATGAGTCCAATGTTGTGCGCTTTCAGGAGATGCTGAAAGAGATGGCGATCAATACCCAATTCATCATCATCACACACAATCAGAAGACAATGACTTTCGCCAACGCTCTTTATGGAATCACCATGGAGGAAAAGGGTGTTTCCAAAGCAGTATCCGTCAATTTTAATTAATTTACCTTCCCATAACCTAATCCAAAATCTATAGTCCTTTTAGGCAGAAGCATTTTGCAATAGTGATATAATCAAAATCTCTTAATTAAAAGGATAGATTAATGGCGGAAGCGAAAGATATTGATGATAGTCTAGATTTTCTCCGGTTTTTTGAAAAGTATACGGAGAACCCAGATTTGGGAACCTTGATTCAAGAGAAAATTAGCCCTGCCAAAAAAAGTCTCGAACTAAGTGGTTCTAAGCTGAACGAAAAAGATTTTAAAGCCCTATCCGATTTTTCTCCAATCAAGGACCTTAAACATCTAAATCTTAATCAAACGGGATTAAACTCCAAAGGTTTAAAACCTCTTTGCACTTCTGATTCTTTTTCAAACCTCGAAACACTTACACTAGCGAATAATAACCTCGATGATGAGGCGATATTTTTTCTTTCTAAATGCTTATCTATTACACACCTTGAAAGTCTTGACCTTTCCAGTAATGAGTTGGGTTCGTTAGGCGCAAAAGTACTTTCAATGGCTGCAGGATTTATAAATTTGAAACGGATTGACTTGTCTTATAATCCCCTTGAAGGCATGGGGATTAAATCACTGGTCAATTCATCCTTATGCCAGCAATTTGTTGAATTAAATCTTCGGGACACGGGTGTTGGAGATGATGGCCTGAAGTTTTTAGCAAAAGCACCCCCTTTAGAATCCCTAACCACATTAAATTTATCTGACAATGCGTTGACAGAAGTCGGCATGGAAACCCTTTGCAACTCTATGGTATTCCCTAACTTGAGAACATTGATTCTAAGTAACAACCATATAGGAGATGACGGTGTTTACGCGATGGCCTCATCTCCTTTATTTGCAAACCTTGAAAAACTAGTCATGCATAATAATGGTTTGACAACAGACAGTGCTATTTCTCTTTCCAAATCCAAAACAATAACCCAGCTTCAATCTCTTGACCTGAACAACAATGATCTTCGCGCAGAAGGTGCAAAAGCCCTAGCTGATTCTACAAATATAAAATCGCTTGAGAGCCTGGATCTAGGCGAAAACAAATTAGGCCAGGAAGGTGCAGTAGCCTTGGCAAATTCGTTGAACTGCTCTTCGCTTAAATATTTAAGGTTAAGTAATAATAATATTTCCGATCTAGGTGTAAAAGCGCTAGCTCGCTCAACCACCTTGCTGAACCTAGAAACCCTTTCTATTGAAAACGAAAACTGGATTCATGCCGCTGGAGCAAAAGCTATTTCGGAGTCAAAAAATCTCGCTAGTTTAAAGCGATTAGTCTTAGCTCTAAACGTTATTGGCGATGAAGGGGCAGTATACCTTGCTAATTCTAAAACTCTTTCTGGTTTACAGTTTTTAAATGTGGCTGGAAACAAACTCAGCCCTAGAGGCGAGGATGCATTACAAAAGTCAACAGCATTAACAGGAATGAAAATTCTTGAAATTGTTTAAAAAACTCAAATAACCCATATTACATTGCCGAGGTACATTCAGTGATAACCAGCCAATAATATTAGGGTTCAATATTTCTTTGCGGAAAAATCGTGTCATCAGTTAAAAAACAATGGGAAGAATAGAAGTGAAAACACCGGCCAAAAATCACCAAATATTAGTGAATTGCAAGATCTCAGCGAGAAGGGATGGTTAATCTTAAATCATACTGACGAGTTTATTGATGGTTTTTTCGATTCCTTCCGCTACTTCCGAAATGCTCTTCCCAACCATATAAGCAGGAGTTGAAACAATCTTATTTGTTTCATCAAATACAAAATCCGTTGCCACGCACTCCTGATGCTGGCTCCCCATTGCTTCAATCATGCTAATACCATCTTTATCGTTGCCAATCGTCAAAGTAGGCTTGGTCGATTCGCTTTCGTAGATTTTTGCCATCATTGCTGGAGCAATGCATAACGCGGCCTGTGGCTTCTGTTTGGCAACAAATTCTTTCACTAATCGCATAACATCAGGATGAACATCACATTCATCTCCCTTTTCTGCAAAATTTGAGAGATTTTTGGCTGCACCAAATCCTCCAGGGAACACCAAGGCATCAATGTCATCGGCTTTGATGGCATTGATATCTCTTATTTCTCCGCGGGCAATACGGGCCGATTCCACCAAAACGTTTCGTTTTTCGCCAACCATTTCCTCACCGTTGTGGTGATTGATCACATGGATTTGTTCTATGTCTGGAGCCATACAGACTGATTTGGCGCCGGCCCTGTCGATGGCCAAAAGAGTGATAACCGCCTCATGAATTTCTGCGCCGTCGTATACGCCGCACCCTGATAAAACGACACCAATTTTTTTCATCGCTTTTTTCCCTCTAAATAAGGATATTAATTTTTAAATGCAGATTCCAACCAATTCTACCACCCTCTCACAGGGGAGACAATG
>CAJWOD010000180.1 GCA_913044145.1 uncultured Nitrospina sp.
CTGATAAATTTCGCGGAATTATATGACTTCGAAGTACATAAGAAGGAGGTATAAGGCGGTCAAGGCATTAACGCCTAGACCAATATAAACGATGGTATCAAAAATTTTTCCGTCTTTACTAGCCATAGAAACCTCTAGGGTGAAAAATATTCTTTGTAAAAAAAGAGTTATACCCTATCATTCACTTTTAAAAACTGTCAAGATTAAATTAGTTTTAAATTTTTCCGGAGCAAACAATGGACATAGAAAAAATTAAGGAAAAGGCTGGGCCCCTGATTTATATTGGAACCTGTATCTTCTGTCTATGGTTCTTCTATTGGTTTGCATCCGTATGGCGTTAATTTATTGGATAGATATACGGTCTTAATATTATCTTAGGGGGAGTTTAACGAATTATGAATGATTTCGCGGCTGACGAGAAGAAAAAGTTTATCACTCCAAAGTCAATTATATGGTTCTTAATTGCTATGGTATGTATGGCTGGATATTACTTTTTAATTAATATCGGCCTGATGAAGGTTCAAGGACTCGACTTCTTTTATCTTTGGAGTAGTGGTTCTGGTGGCGGTGGTGGTCACTAAATTCTAATACGGGAAAAATTAAAAATGACAAGCTCAAAGAGCTTGTCATTTTTTTTTTGCCATTTTTAAAATATTTCAACTTATCAAGCCATGAAGGGTAAACCCACCTGCTGTATTTTACTTTTCCGTCATGGAGAAACGGCAAACTCAAAAGAAGTTTGTTTCAACGGCCACTATGATGTTGGGCTCTCTGAAAGAGGGCAGCAACAATTTCAACATTGGGCGGATATATTAAAGCAAAAAAATATTAAGGCTATTTACTCCAGTGATTTGCAACGGACTCGTAAGAGCGCTCAAATTATAGGTAAAGAGCATGGCCTTGAACCTACTGCCTATACCGAATTGCGTGAGCTTTCATTTGGAACTTGGGAGGGAATGAGTGTCTCTGCGGTTGAGTCCGCTTATCCTGGGCAAATGAAAGAGAGGATGAAAAATGTAGCTAGTTTTCAGGCAGATGGCGGTGAAACCTATCCTCAACTCCAAGCCAGAGTGGTCCCCAAGTATGAAGAAATTGTGGCCCGCCATCCCAATGATCAGATAGCCATGGTTTGTCATGGCGGCGTCAATCGAGTCATCCTCAGTCACTTACTGGGTATTCCCTTAGATAAAATCTTTCGTATTCATCAGGATTACGCTGCACTGAATATTATTCAATATTATGATAAGGAACCGGTCGTCGAGTATATTGGCAATGCAGAGTTATTCTCCTCTCAGAAAGACGAAATAAAAACAGCCATTCAGTAAAGAGGATTTCTTTTGAGTTTTCTCGTGCAAATAAGAAATGCAGATGTCTATGTCGGGGGTAATAAAATATTGAAGTCCTTGAACTGGTCCATGACTGAAAAAGAAAACTGGGCAGTTATAGGAAATAATGGTGCGGGTAAAACCACTTTTATGAAACTAATATTTGGCGAACTTATTCCAGTTTATGGCGGGGAAGTTCGTTGGTTTGGGGATAAAGAAAGAATCCCTCTTTCAGAAGTGAGGAAAAAAATTGGTTATGTTTCTGCAGAATATCAAAACAATTATGACCGTCCAGCGCTCGGTTGGGAAGTAGTGGCCTCTGGTCATTTTTCTTCAATTGGTTTGCACAGAGAGGTGACCCAGAAGCAAAAAGAAGTGGCCATTGATTCCATGAATTATCTCGGTGTGGAATATTTAAGTTATACTCCCTACCAGCAGATGTCTTATGGGGAAGCAAGAAGAGTTCTCCTAGCCCGGGCCATGGTGCATCGTGCTCGTTTAATGATTCTCGATGAGCCTTGTACGGGATTAGATATCCCAACACGAGAGACCTTTCTTGAAACCCTGGAAAAAATGTCGCGTAGAGGAACTCGAATGATCTATGTCACACACCGAATTGAAGAGATCATGCCTTGTTTTACCCATGTGCTTTACTTAAAAAACGGCAAGGTTTTTAAACAGGGTAGAAAAGAAGCGATGATGAACTCAAAAATCCTTTCCAGTGCTCTAGGTTGTCCGGTCAAGGTAGAGAAAAATTTCAACCGATATTATGGTGCGATCAACCATAAAAATTGACCAATATTCAGTCTCCTCCATCAGTTACGATTTATGGTAAAATCTAGCTAATATCATTAAGGAAATTTGAGTATGCGAGTTGCAATTTTTCTGCTGTTTTTTGGTTGGGGAAGTTTGCCCTCCAGTGTCTGGTCTTTGGATGCAGAACAATGGTTTGTTGAGGGTAATCGATTTAGTTCTGCAGGAAAATTTGAAGAGGCCGTCAGAGCATATAAAAAATCTATAGACCAGAATCCCATGGCGCCTGTAGCGCATTATAATTTGGGGATTGCCTATAAAAATTTGCGGAAATTAGATAAAGCGGCGGTTGTGCTTGAAAAAGCAGTAGAACTGGCACCGTCCAATTTAGATATTCGTCTTACTTTGGGAAATATTTATAATATGCAGGAACGGTGGAAAGATGCCATTGGTCAACTCAATATAGTCGTTCACCGTCAACGAAATGATGCTCAGGCACACGGAAACCTCGGTTGGGCTTATTATAATTATAAAGATGGGCCTCCCTTCAAACAGATGGTGATTCTAAACCTTTCCAAAGCAGTAGAATTATTTAGAAAACAGAACCAGTTGCAAGCAGCGGAGTCAACCCGTAAAATTCTTGAAGAAGCAAAAA
>CAJWOD010000181.1 GCA_913044145.1 uncultured Nitrospina sp.
TATTCCGAAACTGTAAATTAGCGAGTCTAGAGCCAGCGCCCATATTAACATAGCGACCCAAGATACTATCCCCAACATAATTGAAGTGACCTGCTTCACTGTGATCCATTAGGATACTATTTTTAACTTCCGTTGAATGGCCTATCACGCAACCTTCACCAGCAAAAATATTTCCGCGAATATAAGCACCTTGGCGAATATCGCAATTCTCACCGATCACCGCTGGGCCTTTAATAATAGCGGATGGTTCCAACCGAGTTCCTGAGCCAATAAAAATATCCTGCTCTTTTAGGTAAGCGTCCTGATCTAGTTTTATCCATTTTTGTATGAATAACCCCTTCTCATTTTTGTCGATACAAACACCATCGGATAAGTTTGTGCCGGTTTTATTTTGAGTCAATGCCTGCAAAATTGAATTTAGGTTCTTTAAAGGGTCCCACACCCTGTCTATCCCTGAAAATATTGTCTTATAAGGTTCGCGGTCCAAATTTGAAAAAAACAGAGATAAGTCTTTCATAAACAATTTCCCACATACCATTTACCAAGGGCGGTCAATCGGAAGCCTTTAGGGCTCATTACAATGATCCCCTGTTTTTGCATTTCAGTGACTAGCCTGGTTTTGGAATGTTTTTCGATTTTCAAATCTTTTTCATTTAAGGTTTGTGAAGCAATTTGACTTAAAGCTTGTAATTCCAGCTTGTAAAAATGATGATTGCAGTTTTTTAAATTGGCGAAAAGTATTTTTATGGCTTCTTGTCCCATTTCCTCTAGGTTAGATGCATCCGATTTACTTCCCCGAAGATCGAGACTAATTTTATTTTCGGTACCTGAGTTTCTCACAAATATGCCTGCTTTCCCTCCGGATAATGAGATATATAACATATTGGGATCTTCAGGAAAAATTCGAACGGCAACCTGGTAGTTTCTTTTTTTAGCCGCGAGCGTAAGAACTTGTTTCACCTTTTTCCAAACTATTGAGTCTTGGGCGAATAATTCCTGATGAATATAGTAAACATAAAACTTACCTTTATAACCCGGATTAAAAGGCCGGCTTATTTTTGCATAATAATCTTTTGGTGAAAGGTTTAGGTGTTCAGTCGCAACCAGAGTATTCAAGGCGCTCTTGATACCGTTTCCAGAATATATTGAGACTGTTGCTCCGTCTGGCGAAGTGAATTTTGATTCGGTAATATTATGCCCGGTTTCTTCGCTACCCACGGCTAGAATAGGTTTAGCATCATTTTTTTCAGTCCCATTTATGTTTCCTAAAATTTCTCTAAGTTTTTGAAGTGAAGTGATACCCGTAATTCCTGTTTTCTGCAGTTTCTTTTTTTCGCATATGAAGGACTTAAGTTTTGATTTAGAGAGACCTGGGTACTTTGATTTTTGTTCCAATTGTTTTAAAAGAATTTTAAGTAATATCCACTTATCACCTACAGCAGTTACCTCAGGTTTTAATCCCATTTTTTCTGCGGCTGTTGCGGCATTAAGATCACTTTCTACCGTATTAATATATAAAGAGCCTTTATATTTTTCGGGAAACCGAGTAGAGAGATGTTGGGCCTGCAAAATAGCGGTTTCATCGCCACTCAATACCCAGAGAAGATCTTTAAAAGGATCATACTCCAACATAAAAAAGCGATCCGCATCTGCATCAAAAATAGCTCCCACCGCACGCATGTTACCTTTTCTAAGGGATACTTTATATTTTCGACCCACCTCAAATAATTTCAATATGGCTTTGTGGCGGCGAAAAAATCCTGAAGGACTTTTTATTTGTCCGGCCGTAATTTGATTTAGGCCTTCGAGGTCAGCTACGCCTGAAAACACATTAACGTTTCCATTTAACCTCGCGTTAACCTCGAATACATTTCCAAACCCTGCCTTAATAAAAATTTCTTTAGCTATACCCGTGAGAGAACCGTTCGCTGGATCAACGACTAGTGCAACATTTTTAAAATTGTTTGCTTTATCGACCCAAGAATTTTCTGCTTTCAAGGTAACCTCAAAGAAAAGTTTAAGGGCCTGTCCCCTGAGATTTTTTCGTTTTCCTTTTAAAAATGTGCTTTCGATTGAGGAATATTTTTGCCGTAAAACATATTGAGTCAGTTGTAAATCATCCGATGGTAAAGGCTTCATGCCATGAAAAGGCGAAAATAGTTTTATTCCATTCTGATCATTTGGGTTATGTGATGCGGTAACCATAATTCCTAAATCGGCTTTTTTATATAGCATAAAAAGGGGTACCAGTGGGGTAGGCACCACCCCCAGAACAAGTGCATTGGCTCCTGCTTTTCGAACTCCTTTTATGACAGCATTAACAAAAATCTCTGAAGGATCTCTAGGATCCCACCCCACCACAATACTTTTAGTCGTTTTTCTTTTTGGTAGATTTTTTGTGCAGGAATAAGCATACAATTCCATAAACTGCTCAGTGATCCAGCTCTTTTCCAAAAAAACTTGTTGAGGAGTTAACCCTTTACAATCGGAAATATGAGATCGTTTTGTTTCCCGGCGTATGCCATCGGTGCCTTGTAGCCTTAGTTTTTCAGTTATATTCATTGGAAGGTAAACGCCTTGGTTTAAAGAAAAAATACTAAGCGAAGAATACCACATCCCAGCCTTACAGTTTAAAAGATGGAATTTTGAAAAGTTGAGCT
>CAJWOD010000182.1 GCA_913044145.1 uncultured Nitrospina sp.
TAAAAGTTTTCACGATAAGAGCAACGTGGATAAACAAGACATTGAACAGTTTGTAGCAGACAACCAGTTAAAAACAGTGATGTCTTTTTTGCTAGCGTTAATAAAAGATGGAGAAAGTTAGGCGGACTTAGTGTTAAAGGTTTTAAACCCTTTTGATTATAGGAAGTCTATGAAGATTAATTCTAAACATGTTTTTCCCTTTTCGGTGAGATGGTGGCATGATATGGTTAAATCACTATTTAATATTAGTTTTCCTTAGAGGTTTCAAATGTTTTTACAGGTCACCGCTTTTTTTGCCATAGGAACAGGGATTGAACTTTGCGGACTGAAATGGGTTAGTGATTCGATTAGTATAGTTAATACCATTTCATTGATTATGTTTTCTTTTCTAGTGGGTATTGTTGTTAGCCGTAGTTATGGTAACGAATGCTTTGAAAGAATCCAGCGATCCCTTAAATCTCGTGAAGTTCCGGCCGATGATGTTTTGAATGGAGCAGTGATGAGCCTTTGCAGTATGTTGCTCATTACCCCTGGTGTGATAACAGATACGATAGGGTTGCTTATCATGATTCCTGCCACTCGTGGAATATTTAAAGATATAGCGTTAAACCTCACGCGAAAAAGAATTCAGTCGGGAAAACAATATTTTTTCTTTAGAGATTAGCTTTTTGGCAGTCGGTTGCTTCCACAGCTAGTGTTATGAAATCGTTATTTTTTCCTCCCCGAAACTTCAGAGACGAATTACTGGACCTTGATGAAGCTCCTTATGAAGAGGTTCGTGATAGCCTTAGTGATGTTGCCACTGTAAATCGATACTTAAGTGGTTATCGAGTTCTTGTCCATCATGCCGAAAAATTTTTAAGGAGGCATAATTTAGATCGAGCCTTTACTGTACTTGATGCGGCGACTGGTTCGGCTGATCAACCGATAGCCCTTGCTAAACTTGCCCGTAAAATGGGTGTTCCAATTCAAATCACAGCGATCGATATCAACGCCAAAATGCTTAAAATGGCGAAAGACGAAATCCAACAATATCCTGAAATCCGTTTGGTACAATGTGATGTTCTTGCATTACCCTTTAGAGATAATGAGTTTGATTTTGCGATAAACAATCTTTCGTTGCATCATTTTAGCTGGGATAATGCAGTCGCAATAATAAAGGCTATTTATAAATCGGCTTCTTTGGGTTTTTTGATCAATGACTTGCACCGCAGCCGAATTGCACATGCGGTCATATTTTTACTAACACGGATATTTACCCGTAATCGTCTCACTCGATATGACGCTCCAGTATCTGTTATGAACGCATTCACCCCTTCAGAATTTCGTCAGCTTGCAAAGCAGGCAGAAATCGAAAGCTTTGAAATTTTTAGGCACTTCCCCTATCGCATTGCCTTTTTAGGTCATAAAAAATAATGGATAATGCGGATGTTGTTGTCATCGGAGGAGGGCCGGCCGGTTGTTCTACTGCAATTGGCCTAAGCAGACTTGGTTACAAGGTGGTGCTTTGCGACCAGGCAAAGTTCCCACGCGATAAGGTTTGCGGGGAATTCATTAGTCCCGCCGCGGATCCGATTCTTGATCGACTGGGAATATTGAGTCGTATAGAAACGTTGACTCCTAAAAGATTGAAGGGTGTTTCCATTTCCTCCTATGAGGGAAAAGAGTTTTCCATTGATTATCCACTTCAGTCGAATTTGGCTGAACGTCCGACCAGTTTGTCAGTTTCTAGGTATGATCTGGATTCTCTGTTTATCGAAGAAGCAAAACGTGTGGGCGTGGAGGTTCGTGAGCAATGGAAGGTCACCGAATTTTTGTTTGAAAACGATTGCGTCATTGGTGCTCGTGGTTGGGACGAGAACAGAACTTCTTTTTCTATCCATGCGCCTTTGGTGATTGATGCTGGTGGAAGAAACTCCCTATCGTTAAAAAAATTTCGTTTAAAGGAAGAGCCTGTCGGAGGAGTTAAAATTGCTATGGCAGCACATTGGCAAGGTGCGCAAATTAGCGATGATTATTGTTATATGCATGTTTCTGGTCCTGGCTATACAGGTATTTCAAATGTAGGGGGAGATCGTGCGAATGTGGTACTGGTTGTTGATAGACATTCAATGAACGGAGAAAATCCTGAAAAATTTTATTTGGATACAGTGATGAATAACTCGCAGCGTTATAAAATTTTACGAAATGCTAAATGTCTTGAGTCGGTGCGTACTGTGGAATCGCTGGCATTTTCCGTCAAGTCATTGCCCTGTGGTGGCTTGCTTATGGTCGGGGACGCTACGGGATTCATCGATCCTTTTACTGGTGAAGGGATTTATCTTTCTTTGAGAAGTTCTGAGATAGCCGTAGAGGTTGCTGAAAAGGCATTAAAAAACCTTAACTTTTCAAAAGATGCTTTAAATATTTACGAAGTAAGAAGAAGAAAAGAATTTGATAAGAAGTTTTTGTTGAGTAGGATTTTACAGAAACTTATTTGCAATCAGTTTTTATGCAACCAAGTGGTGAGAGCATTGAAGGGAGATCGTGATCTGGCTGAAACATTGGTAGGTGTCATCGGAGACCTGAAACCAGCAGAGACTGTTGTATCGTTCAGGTTTTTATTGCAATTGAT
>CAJWOD010000183.1 GCA_913044145.1 uncultured Nitrospina sp.
GTATATTTTTCTGCATTAACAAAAAGGAAAACAATTATCAAAGTAAACACTCGAAACATAAAACACCTTCGTTTTAATTTAGGATAATAAAAGTTTAGCATAATCAAATGATACTTAATCTTAATATTGAATGTTCTGCCTTTTGAATGAAAAGGCTATAATAATCTTCTGATAATTTTCATGAATTTATTAAAGCGTTTGGAGCGTAGAAGATGCCGCTTATTTATTTAAGTTCCAGTTCATCAGAGGCGGAACCTTTGTCCATGAGAATAGCTTCTCAGTGCGAATCAATTTTAGGTTCTGGATGTTTCTTATCAAAGAATAATCAAACAATTTCAACGCAAAAAATACGGTTAGAAATAGAAGCCTGTGATGTTTTGATTGTAGTAATTGCAAAAACAATTTCAGAGGGGACCGAAGATATTTCTCCTTATAACCTTATAGATAATGAAAGAATTCGCCTGGAAATTATATCGGCAATTAATAAAGATATTTTGATTATGCCTGTTTTGATCGATGATGCAAAGTTACCAAAAAAAGGTAATATCCCTGGCGCGCTAAAAAAGTTGCTTGATTACAAACCCTATCATTTGAGAGAGGTTTTCTGGTCTGAAGATTTGGAGGTTCTTCTGGAGCATTTAGAAGAAGAGCTTAGTTTTATAAAAGAGGTTAAAGAAAAGTTATCTGAATCGGTTGAAGTAAATTATCAACGCCTCGCAGAATTTGATGGTAGAAAACCTGCGAAGTTCAATTTCGAGTCATCCGATTTTTTGCAGTTAAGAAAAATGATTGAAGCAGAAATGATTTTTTTGCAAAAAGCCCGTGGGATCGGAGACAAGATTGCAGAAAAAAATGCATTATCAGCACTTGGGCTTGCTTATTCTCGATTGGGGCAAACTCGAAAAGCAATTCAATATTTCCAGGAGCAATTAAATATTTCTCAGGGGTTGGGATATTTTGAAGAAGTGTGTGGTTTACTTGCAAGCTTGGGTGATGCCTATGCCGTTTCCGGAAATATAGACCGAGCAAAAAGTTATTATGAAGAACAACGAGTTCTTGCAGAATCTAAAGGATTACATACCTATGTAGGAACATCCTATAACGGGCTTGGATTTGTGTTTGTAAAACAGGACAAAATTGAAAAGGCAATAGATTGTTACTTGAAAGCTCTTGAAAGTTACCGCGAGTTAAAAGATCACGAAAAGCAATTAGAGTTACTGGTTGGGGTTGGCCTAAATTATCGGAAGCTGGAGTATTGGGAAAAAGCAATAGAATATTTAGAACAGGCTTTGAAGATCGCTAAGTATATTGAAAATAGAAAAGAAGAAATTCATATTCGTGTGGATTTGGCAGAGGCCTTGTTCAAATTAGAAAAACAAGATCTTGCTATAACACAAATTAATCAAGCCGTAGGGGATCTACAAATTATTCAAACTCCGTGGTCTAGCTCTTTAATGCGACGAATAGAACTTCTACGAAACCTATGGGCAGAGGAGAAAACATGAGAAACCATTATTTTTCAATGCTTTAATAAAAATTAGGGAAATATACTTTAAGCGCAGTGTTGAAGATAAACCAAATCAAATAATAATCATTTCACCTATATAAATATAAAAACACCTACTATTATATAGGATAAATTCTTAACAATATAATAAAGCTTTGCTATATCAAATAAAACAAATTACCATTTATCTTTTTACTCAACTGAAATTGTTGACCGAACATTGGATTTGATGATTTACAGGATTTTTATTTTAGGGAGCGGTGATGTTTAATTTTAAAGATATGACAATAGGAAAAAAAGTTGGTTTTGGTTTTGGATTCATGACCCTGGTTTTAATGGGAGTAGTGTTGCTCACCATTCAAAAAGTGAGAACCATGGAGACCATCACTAAAAGGGTTGTCGAACTTCGAACTCCCACAGCTCATGCCAGTCTTATGATGTTAAATGGAATCAACCATTCGCTGGCTTCTCTGCGTGGATGGATTATTCTTGGAGACCAAAAATTCCAGAAGGAACGATCCATTGCTTGGGAAGAGCAAATCAATCCATCCTTAAATCTAATGCATGGTCTTGCTCCTGACTGGACAGATCTAGAAAATAAAACCCGGTTAAAATCTATCGAGAAAGAAATTAATAACTTTAAAACGGTTCAGCAGAAGATTGAAGATATGGCTCAAACCTCAGAAAACTCTCCTGCACAGAAAATTCTATTCGTACAAGCAGAACCTTTAGAGAAATCGATTGTGGCTACGGTCTCGAAAATGATCGGAAAAGAAATTAAAGACAACCAAACTCCCCAAAATAAACAGTTGATAGAAACCCTTGCCAATATAGAAACTACAACCAGCCTAGCTTTGGAAAGAGCGGATGAGTTTTTGTTATCCGGTAAAAAGGAATTCAAAAAAGAATCTCAGGAAAACTGGAAAAAAAATGTTGAGTATATGCATGTATTAAAGAAATATAAACACAAATTTAATAAAGATCAGGCGAAGAACTTTGAATCTCTGCAAACCAAACTTAATCAGTTCGGTCCTTTATTGGAAGAGATTATTCGTATTCGTTCAGGGGACGAGTGGAACCTAGCCAATCATTGGGTGAAAACCGA
>CAJWOD010000184.1 GCA_913044145.1 uncultured Nitrospina sp.
TCAAAAACCATTTGCGATAGGGAGCTTCTTTTCATTTCCATTTCGGCTTTTGATAAAACTGAAAACATAACCTGCAACTCATCGGCGTGAAAAAATTCTGCCTGTTTTTTTAAGATCTCCAAACTACAGGTATGGCTATTTATCAAAGTTTCAGGTTGATTTGAAAATTTCACTATCAAAAGGTTTCTTAAATACTCCATGAGGCTGCGACAAAATAACCCGAGATCTTTTCCTTGCTTTACTATTTCCTGTATTAATGAAACTAGAGCTACTGGTTGTCGATCAATTAACCGGTCAATAAAAACTTCAAGAGTATTTCCACCGACAATCCCCAACACCGCTTCAACAGATTCAGTATCTACTTTTCGACCACTGTAGGCTATTACCTGATCTAACAAGCTTTGCGCATCACGCATACTTCCAGCCCCAATTTTTGAAATATCTTCCAGCCCTCTTTTTTCGATATCAATTTCTTCCTGCTTGCAAATCAATTCGAGTTGCTGAGTGATTTGGGACTGTGACAAGGGTTTAAACTCAAAACATTGACAGCGTGAAAGAATGGTTTCGGGAATTTTTATTAGCTCTGTTGTAGCAAAGATAAAAATTACTTGTGACGGAGGTTCTTCAAGTGTTTTTAACAATGCATTAAAAGCACTTTTAGAAAGCATATGGACTTCATCAATAATATAAACCTTATACCGAGCTGCTGAGGTGGCATATTGCACGTTGTCTATCAAGTCGCGAACTTCCTGAACTCCATTATTGGAAGCGCCATCTATTTCCTGGACATCAATGCAATTTCCTTCAGTTATTTCAGTGCAAAAGGTACAAACACCACAAGGGTCAACGATGGGGCCCTTTTCACAATTGAGGACACGGGCAAGAATTCGCGCGGTTGTCGTTTTACCCACGCCACGAGTACCAGAAAATAAAAAAGCGTGCGAAATACGCTCTAACTCTATTGCGTTTGAAAGGGTGCGGACAATATGCTCTTGTCCAATTAACTCACTAAATTTCTGAGGGCGCCATTTGCGAGCGGAAACTTGGAATTCCATAGGGTAGAACCTTATATGTAAAGCTAAAGGGAAATAAAGGTAGAATTGCTGGGGATCTCACAGCACAAATGGGATTTTGTTACCGCTGCTTCCTTCCGGACCTGACGGGTTTCACAAAGCCATGTTGCGTAAGGCCCAACAAAACTACCAAAATAATTTCCCTCCATTGAAGGGTTAATACCTTATTCGTGATAAACAAACACCAATTTGATTTAACGAAAATTCATCACTCCCCCCTAGGCTAACAGTATTTTAATGAGGGTAGCGGCGTATAAACCGAATTTTATTCGATTTTCCTTTACATCGCTTCATGTTGCAACATTTTTCTTGAACAAATACACGGTGCAGGAAAACCCTGTTGAAACACCTTGTATTTTCTATCACATCTCTTTTTCAGAGGGGCGAGATATTGCGTTGATTATGAGAGACCAGGAAGAAGAATTTTTAATTCTTCAGCGATCATGCCAATGGCTATGCTACCTAAGAGCAATCCCATAATCTGATGAATAAATTTAATCCCTGTTTTGCTAAGGCTGTTTAATATGATCTTGCTTAGCTTGAGGGTAATCCAAATTAGTAACCCAGCTAGAATAAATTCGGATAGAATAATAACTCTTTCAAGTTGGGTAGAAATTTCGTCTGATTGTATGATGACAATGCTGAGAGCAGCAGGTCCAATAAAAAGTGGGAATGTAAGCGGCATCAGCGAGATATCTTCCTTATCGTCGATTTCTTCTGAAAAAGAATAGAAATTTTTTTCATTCGACAACATGGTGAAAGAAATATAGACAAGAAATATCCCACCAATAAGTTTAAAGGCAGACATTTTTATGCCGAAGAAGGCAATGATATATTTCCCAAATAAAAATGAGGCTACCAATAAAAGCACAGCTGAACAGGAAGTTTTTATTGCAATAGATTTGTGCTCTGCATCTGTTTTATGAGAGGTCAAGGCAATATATACAGGGATGTTGCCAATCGGGTCTATTACGGCGACAAGAATTATGAATGTTTTAATCAATTCAGTGGCATCCAACTTTTACTTCATGACCTCACTATTTTATTATATAAAAATATACAATATTTCACTAATAAGTCGAACAGATTTAAATTCTGGTATTATTTTTGGGGCTGTTGTACAATAGTCTCATACTTTATGTGGTTACAGCCGTCTAGGGAATTACAGGTGTAGTGGTTTTTGGTTGTGTGGTATCCGACCCCAGATTTTCTCCCCCCGTTTTCTCACTAAGCTCAAACCCCCTAAAAATTTTTGTTAGAAGACTACCGAGTCGCTGATTACGGAGTTTAATCTAACGATGTCTAAGTTTGTCAAAAGACATTTTTTATCTTCAATTTATAAGGAAATTATGCATACCAACATAACATCACAAAAACCCAATGGATTCGATGCTTTAAATTTGATAAGCCCTCTATGTAGGGCAGTTAATGAGAAAGAGTATTTGAATCCAACCCCCATCCAAATGCAAGCTGTTCCGCATCTTTTAAA
>CAJWOD010000185.1 GCA_913044145.1 uncultured Nitrospina sp.
AGATTAAGGTGGAGACTCAAATTTTGGAAGGTAAAAGAGAATATTCTTCATTAAATTCAAGCACGCAAGCCTTTTTGGATTTTGAGAAAACCGGTTTTATCATCAAGGCTCGGTTTTTTCGTCCTGGTGACCGATTTCGCCCTTTGGGTGTGCTAGGAAATAAAAAACTGAAATCGTTTTTTATTGATAGTAAGATACCTAAAGATATCAGACACAAGATTCCCATATTGACAAATGACAAAGATGATATTATCTGGGTATATGGACAAAGAATTGCTCATTTTTACCGAGTGACGAATAAAACAAAGAAAATCCTTTTTGTTCAGGGAAATAGGGTGATTAATTATTGAAATATAAAAATATAGTTGTGGTAGGATAGTTTATGCAGATGCAAATTTTTAGTGTTTTAAGGAGAAAATTTTGAATCAATTTTATAAAAATCTGGCGCTTTGGCTAGTGATAGGTATTGTTCTCATTGCCTTATTCAATATGTTCAATCAACCTCTCAACCCTCAATCTGAAGTTGTGTTTAGTGATTTTATGGATAAGGTCGAACAAGGGCAGGTAAACGAAGTAGTTATCAGCGGTGATAATATTAGCGGAAAGTATATGGATGGCAACGCTTTTCAGACTACTGCCCCGCCTAAAGATCCAGATTTAATTAAATCTCTGCGGCAAAAAAATGTTCGTATTGTTGTTGTACCGCCTGAACAAACGAGCTGGTACATGAGCATATTGATATCGTGGTTTCCAATGCTTTTATTATTGGGAATTTGGATATTTTTTATGCGGCAGATGCAGTCAGGTGGTGGCAAGGCCATGTCTTTTGGCAAGAGCAAGGCACGATTATTAAATGACACTAAAAATAAAACAACCTTTAAGGATGTCGCTGGAGTAGATGAAGCTAAAGAAGAACTTCATGAAATTATTGAATTTTTAAAAGAACCTCAAAAGTTCAGTAAATTGGGGGGGAAAATACCCAAGGGAGTATTATTGGTAGGACCCCCAGGTACTGGAAAAACCTTGCTTGCGAGAGCCATTTCTGGGGAAGCAAATGTTCCTTTCTTTAGCATAAGTGGTTCAGATTTTGTTGAAATGTTTGTGGGGGTAGGGGCATCTCGAGTGCGCGACCTTTTCGAACAAGGGAAGAAAAATAGCCCCTGTATTATTTTCATTGATGAAATTGATGCCGTAGGGAGACACCGTGGGGCAGGTTTAGGAGGAGGGCATGATGAAAGAGAGCAAACCCTGAATCAACTTTTAGTCGAAATGGATGGCTTTGAAAATAATGAAGGAGTTATTTTGATTGCCGCTACTAATCGACCGGATGTTTTGGATCCCGCATTACTAAGGCCTGGTCGTTTTGATAGGCAGGTAACCGTAGGGCGTCCTGACGTTAAAGGTCGTGAAGGAATTTTGAAGGTCCATACCTCCACAGTACCTTTATTGGATGGAGTAGATTTAAAAATTATAGCCCGAGGCACACCTGGATTTACAGGAGCAGATTTGGCAAACCTAGTTAATGAAGCAGCTTTACTCGCTGCCAGGGACGATAAAAAAGCTGTGGCAATGGGTGACTTCGAAGAGGCGAAAGATAAAGTAATGATGGGTGTGGAAAGGCGCAGTATGGTTATTTCTGAAAAAGAGAAAAAAACAACTGCATATCATGAAGCAGGACATGCCTTAGTTGCTGTTTTATTACCTGGAACGGATCCACTTCATAAGGTTACTATCATTCCTCGCGGAAGAGCATTGGGGGTTACTATGCAACTTCCAATGGATGAGCAGCATACATACCAGAGAAATTACCTTATCAACAGCCTTGCGATTTTGATGGGGGGGAGATGTGCTGAAGAAATTTGTTTAGGTGAAATGACTACCGGAGCGGGAAATGATATAGAACGGGCAACTGAAATGGCTCGTAAAATGGTATGTGAGTGGGGAATGAGTGAAAAAATGGGCCCTCTTACTTATGGGGCTAAGGAAGAACAGGTTTTTCTAGGAAAAGATTTCTCCAGTCAAAAGAACTTTAGTGACCAGACCGCTAAGCTAATTGATCAGGAAGTAAAGATATTGGTAATGGGCGGCTATACTCGGGCAACAGAGTTGCTTACGCAAAACCGGGATAAATTAGAAGAAATGGCTCAGGCTCTTCTCGAGCATGAAACCCTAAACGCTAAAAATATTCAAAATATTTTGAATGGGAAAGATATTTCGGATAATGAAGACTCTGGAACGAGTCAAAATTCAAAAACAGATGAAACACCAAGTGAAAAAATTAAGCCAAAAACAGATCCTGAGGAAGGCCTATTAGGTGGTGAGATGCCAGATCCTAGTCCTGCCTGATCAGTTTGGTTATTAAGTTTCGTAAAATTAAAACTCCACTTATCCGTTGGTAGGTAAGTGGAGTTTTTTTTGTTTTATGCCAATTCTTAGCTGAATATTTCTCAGATATAATTTTAAATACTCTATGTGATGAAACGTTTTACTTTTTCGGAAAATTACGAAAAAACGCGCTTTATGGGGATAATTAATATCTCTCCAGATTCTTTCTATGAA
>CAJWOD010000186.1 GCA_913044145.1 uncultured Nitrospina sp.
TGAAGAACATTATGTTTTCGGTAAAATTCTTCTACCCCGCCAATATCTTTTTTAACAATAAGATGGGTTTTATTCATTAGAGCGACTCCACAGGAATCATACCCACGGTATTCAAGGTTTCTGATGCCCTCAAAAAGGAGTTCAGATATATTTTTCAGTCCAACGACTCCACTAATTCCACACATATTTATCCATTACTTATTTGTTAGTGAGTAGCATGCGGGAATTAATTTCCCCGAATGCACCACCGTTCCCGGTTGAATCATATTCCCTGCGCCAACCACTACTCCATCACCAAGAAATGCGCCCAATTTCGACATGCCTGTGGAAGCAGGACGCTTCCCATTTTTAACTGATATAGGTTTCCAATCGATCGAGCGATTCACCGTCATACAGCCAGAACCAATATCCACATTTTCTCCCAAAACACTATCACCAATAAAAGAAAGTCTACCGATTTGCGTATTGTCCATAACTACGCAATTCTTTAATTCTACTCCACTACCTATCTCGCAGTTTTTCCCAAGAGAGGTATAACTTCTGACAAGTGAATTGTTACCAATATAACTTCCTCGACCAATTGAACAAGGACCTTCAATGACTGCACCTGCCTTAATGGTCACATTCTCCTCAATTTTAACTATGCCCTGCAAAGTCACATTAGATTCCAAGATCGCAGTCTTAGCAATAGAAGACTCTCCCCAGGAGTCCATTATCATTTTATTAGCCGTTAAAATTTCCCAAGGCCTTACCACATCTAACCATTCATCTTCCCACATTGATGCACGTAGGCCATCACCAGTCACCATTTTCTTAAGAGCCCTTTCCATTGATGTGCCACTTGACTCTAGCAACCCAAAAAATGTAGCGGGTAAAATAAAAACTCCCGCTAAAACATAGTTTCCAAGGTTATTACTTTTCGGTTTTTCAATGATTTTGGTAATTTCCATTTGTGCATTAAGAAAAACATTCCCAAACTGCTGATTGGATGGTGGCAAACAAATTGAAGCAACGGGAGATTTGAATGCATGGAAGGATTGCTGAATTTTGCTAAAGATATTTTCTGCGGTAAGAATGTCCCCATAGAGCAGAAGAAAATATTCACCAGGGGAAATTTTATTTTTTACCTGCATCACCGCATTTCCGATACCGCGACTTTGTTTTTGCTCTATACAATGAATATTCAGTCCATCGTGATCATGATCTTGTAGCGCTTGAATTAATTTTTCTCTTTTATGTCCCACCACAACAAAAATATCATTGATCCCTGAACTTTTTAACAATTCCAGAGAATTGTCCAGAATGGTGCGACCAGCAACACCAATCATAGGTTGTGGGCGTGTATTTGAAAAAGGACTGAGATTAGTACCTTTACCTGCAGCTAAAATTATAGCTTTCATTTAGAAAATTCCGGTTGGAAAGGGTTTGCTCTATTTTGGGGGTAAGCACCTATTTTTAAGTAACTGTTCAACACGTTTTAGATCATTGAGAGTATTTATCCCAATAATCTCATCGGTATCCTCTGTTTCTAAAGATGCTACGGGGCACCCAATATTAACCGAGTATTCCAATGCATCGGTCAAATAATATTCTTTCTGAATATTGCTATCGCTAACAGAACATAAAGCTTTAAAAAACAGACTTTTATCAAAACAATATACTCCGGAGTTAAATTCGTCAACATTTTTCTCCTGCGGAGAGGCATCCCGATACTCCACTATCCTTAAAAAGGAACCATTAGCATCGCGGATAATACGACCGAAATCATTGTTTACCTTACCTTTAAGAGTCAAAACGCTACACTTTGCCCCCACCTCTTTATGTCGCCGCAGTAAACTCTCAAGTGTCTCAAACTTAATTAGAGGCATATCGCCACATAACACAAGAATCTGGCCTTCAAAATTTGTCAAAGTGTGTTCCGCCTGACGAGCGGCGTGTCCAGTACCCAACTGTTCTTTCTGAAGCACGAATTCAAGATCTCGATTAGAAAATATTTTTTGAACACGATCAGCTTGATGCCCCACAACAACAATAACTCGGGTGGGGTTTAGCCTTTCCGCTGTATCGAGCACAAATTCAAGTGTGGGTTTTCCTGCTATAGGAATGAGAACTTTGGCGAGGGAATTCTCCATACGGGTACCTTTACCCGCTGCAAGGATGAGGACCGCTAGGTCTTGTTCTTGCATTTAATTTCGTATTCCGTGATTTTCGCTCTTAAAGTATTACGGTTGATCCCCAAAATATTTGCAGCTTGTGTCTGATTGCCATTGGTTTCTTTTAAAACAATCTCAACTAATGGTTTTTCAATACCCCTAATAATCAACTCATGGAGATGACCGTTGTTTTCTCCATCCATTTCCCCGACATATTGCTTAATAGATTTGTCGAGCCATTTTTCAAGGAAGGTATATACTTTCTCTTGGGTATTTTGCGTTTGTGGAGATTTCATTGGTACTCCCAAAAGAAAGTGGCAGACTGTCAAAAGCTAGTTTTAGTAAGAATTAGGGGATACTAACAAAGACCTTAAATCGCGTCAAGC
>CAJWOD010000187.1 GCA_913044145.1 uncultured Nitrospina sp.
CAATTCCACCACAACCTTCAGGCGATGTGGTTTTGAAAAATTTTGGTTCGAAGATCGCCGAATGTGAAAAATTGGAATGGATTGGATATATTTCATCAACAGGGGTTTATGGTGATACCCAAGGCAAGTGGGTAGATGAATCTGCATCTACGCAACCAGTAACAAAACTCAATATGCTTAGAGTAGAAGCCGAAAATCAATGGTTAAATATGGCAAAACAATATGGTTTACCGGTTATGGTATTTCGCTGTGTAGCGATTTATGGCCCAGGGAGAAACTTACTAGCCTCTGTTAGGCAGGGACGAGCACGGCGCATTGAAAAACCGGGTCTGGTTTTTTCTCGTATCCATGTTGAAGATTTAGCACAAACCTTGGAAGCATCTATCAAAAATCCAAAGCCTGGGGAGATTTATAATGTAAGCGACGACCGTCCCTCTCCGCCATCCGAAACCGTTGAATATGCCTGCAAGCTTTTGAATGTTAAACCACCTCCACTCATCCCTTTTGAGTTGGCAGAGATGTCCGAAATAGCACGTGGCTTTTATCTAACCTGTAAACGGGTGGGTAATAAAAAAATTAAAGAAGAACTGGGAGTAAAACTCAAGTATCCCGATTATAGAAGTGGGTTGGACGCAATTTTTAAAACTATGTAAATGCCGAGTTTCAATTGGCGTATATGTCTCAAGCCAATTAAGATGCTGTTACTGTGTTTCGTTAAATTATCAAGCTATTTAGTAAGTTAAAGTCCGGTGGGGTAATGCAAAAATTCACTATCGATAGAGAATTTTTCTTTAAGATGTTTACCAATGGATTTCACTCCTCCGGTTTCTGTGCCGTAGTGACCTGCAAAAATTAGTATACAATTTCCTTCAATGGCCTCATGAAAATGATGATTGGCGCCTTCCCCGGTGATATAACAATCGAGTCCTTCCTGAATTGCTTGTTTGACGATGTCTGCAGCACCTCCAGTGACTAGACCAACCGTTTTCACTTCTCCCTGTCCAATAACTTTTACATGAGAGCCGAGTTTTTGCTCGAGTATTTTTCCTAAGTTTTCTGCTGATGTAGGGGAGATCGAACCCTTGAATCCAATTTTTATACCATCATATTCTCCAAAAGGTTTAAGACTTTCTAACCCGATCAAATCAGCCAATGTTCGGTTATTTCCATAAACTGGGTGCAGATCTAGGGGGATATGCGCGGAGTAAAGTCCGAGATTTGCCTGTATCATGGTTGCAAGTTTTTCGTAATGTTGACCCCGAATTGGTTGCAGTCCGGACCAGAACGCTCCATGATGTACAAACATCATTTGACATTGTTTTGCTATGGCGAGATCAATCGTGGCTTGACATAAATCGACCGCCAGCCCAATTTTTTTTATTTCACCACGATTTTGAATTTGTAATCCATTCAGTGCCTGTGGTGCATCTTGAATAGAATTTATTTCCAGAAGGTTGTCGAGATAGTTGCTGAGTTGTAGAATATCCATGTTACAAAGTATAACTTCTTATTGACGGTAGAGCCAATAGTGATCAATTTTATTTTGCGCAATTTGTGGCAGCGAATCATCCTGCTAATATTTATTTCTATCATTTCACATGCGATTGTTCATTTGGCACCGGGCGAGCCAGCTCTTGTAGACCCCTCTAACCCTCGAATGAAACCGGAAGACATCCAGCGTATACGAGCAGCCTTTCATTTGGATGAGCCCCTGCATATTCAATATGTCTATTGGGTGAGAGATCTGTTTACGGGGGAATTGAAATCTTTTAAGGACAATCAACCGGTCACGGAAAAAATATGGGAAAAGTTCCTCAATTCTCTTCCACTGTTTTTAATAGCAACTTTTATAACCTGGTGTTTAGCATTTCCGATAGGCATTCGAGCCGCGGTTTTCCGTGATTCAAGCTTTGATCGATCCAGTACTTTCATTGCTTATGCCTTAATTTCTATTCCGGGATTTTTCCTTTCTTATTTGTTAATCATTTTTATGGTGAAGACTTTTAATGTTCCTGTTCTGGGAATGCGGACTTTTGGATTAGAAGGAGCGACATTTTTATTCCAATCGATGGATCGTATATGGCATCTAACCATTCCTGCATTAATGTCTGCAATTGCTGGCACCGCAGTTTTATCTCGTTATGTTCGATCACAAATGTTGGAAGTTATTCACCAGGACTATATGCGTACAGCTCGTGCAAAAGGGCTGCCTGAAGATCAGGTTATTTATCGCCATGGATTGCGTAACGCATTATTACCTTTCATCACAATGTTTGGTTTGACCATTCCTGGCCTCATAGGCGGTTCAGTTATTTTTGAACAAATATTTTCTTGGCCAGGAATGGGGAGACTTGGCTACGAAGCTATATTGGCTAGAGACTTTCCTATAATTTTAACACTTAACTTTATGACAGCTGTTCTAGTTCTTGTGGGTACGTTGGTATCAGACATTCTTTATGCCGTGGTGGACCCACGAATAAAATTTTAGTGATTTAAGTATGAACGAATTGACAACGACTTTAGAAAC
>CAJWOD010000188.1 GCA_913044145.1 uncultured Nitrospina sp.
TTAATTGTGAATTAGGAGTTATATGGGATTTATTTTATCAGGTAAACTATTGGAATAAAATCCCTTTATACAATCTGCGTGATATTACTATGATCCGATTTCAAGCTCAATCTACTCAATCATCATCCATATCTTCATCTTCGATTTCTGTAAAACGTGGGCCTGAAACACAACGCAAGCCCACAGCCAGATACCTTTCGGCAGGATCAAATGAGTTACGAAAAAAACACTTTGCATGAACCAAATAATTCATCCATGAACCTCCTCTAACAATCCGCTGGGTTGAATATTTTGAGGCATTCCATTGCATGCACCATTCCCATACATTTCCCGCCATATCAAAACACCCATAAGGTGACATTCCCTGTTCCAGTTGAGTAACCGAATTGGTTTTACATTCCATAAAATCACAGGTATTGGCAAAACCTTTTTCATAGCCCATGGCCTCTCCCCAAGGGTATACCCGCCCATCTGTTCCTCTTGCAGCTTTTTCCCATTCTTTTTCAGTAGGCAGCCGGAAACCCAACCAAAGGGAAAAAATCACTGCCTCATAATAGTTGATGCCAATGACTGGCTGATCTTCTTCCCATGAATATAATGGGTAACGAGTTTTATGTTGAGGATCAAATTGCATGTATAATGCATTAGTAACTGGAAATTTCATTATAGAAAATTCTTCTAAATTAACTTTGTCATCTTCATCATCTTCTTCCTGATATACAAACTTGCCCTTGGGCACCGTGACCATTTCCCCATACTTTTTGATCATGGAAAGAGCCACCTGACTTCCGTCCTTTGACTCATTAAAAAACTCCTGAAAACTTTCGAGCTTTCTTATAGGTTCTAAATCAAAACTATCCAGCAACTCGTGAATATTTAATCCGTTTTTATTTAGAACAAGTTCGAAAACGCTGAATAATATTCTGCTATCACGATGTTTACGCATTAAGAGTCTAGTTAATAAGGCTTGCAAGTAATCCTCATTATTAGATTTCCAAACATCTTCTACCCGTATTAGGCGGCAAGGTTTAAATTGCGGGAAAGATTCATGGCATTGATATTTTAACAACTGACGAACAAGTAAATCTTGCCCTTTCGGAAGCTCTTTTACCTCTGCCAATGAGTTTCCGGCCAACATAACAGCCCCCTCTTCGATAAAAATATCGAAAAGTTCCTTCCCTGCTATGGAACCCGCTAATATTTTAAAAGTTTCGTGCCATTTTTCGTTTCCACAATTTTCCCTTACTATTTTTTTCCATTCGGACATTTTTGAAATATGTCGTGCCGAAAAATATTCCTGGTATGAAGGATGACAAAACTCCCATCTGCGAGGTGTTTGTTGGACTATTCCTTTCCACCTAGGTGCTATATCATCTCTTTGCATCAACAAGTCATATTTATCCTTTTCGATATCGGACTTGTCATAACCCGGTTCTTCCTTTTGGTGCCGTTGAATTTTTCCACTTAGCATTTGCTGGAATGAAATTTCGGCTAATTGATCCATACATTTTTCTAATCCCTCGTCATCCACTTCCGAGTTTGACTTCAAAATTAAATATTTAAACCATTGCTCATATATTTCAGCCCTGTTATTAAGCCCTTCTAATTGTTCATTTTCCGAAAGACTGCGAATTAATTTCAGTAAAATGGGTGTAAGCAAAAGTTCGGGAGTATAAGCAGCAAGTTCTTTAATTACATTATTTTTTGCGGCATCCCCTAGATACAGGCTACTTTCTTCCGGCGTAAGAGGCTGAAAGGTCATTTGAAATGCGGCCCCCTCACCTCGCTTGACTACGGCATCCGTAGCCAATGATCCAAACTCAAATTTTCGGCTTGCAAGCAAAACAAAGTTACTGCGAAATGCATTGTCCTCTAAAAAAGAATCTACAAAAAACCTAAACCTATCCTGCTGATGGAGCTGGTCAAAGCCATCTAATAAAAACATAAATTTACTGCAATTAAAAATTGAGTTGATGGTCCCACGAAGCATATCTTCATCTATAACCAACTCTGGGTTTTCCTCTTTTTCCAGAAGTATCAAATCCATAATTTCCTGATTGACGGTCTCTTGGAATTGCTGAAACCCTCCCCCTTCAACAACATTCCCCAAATGGAAATAAATGGGAAGCGAATAAATTGGATGAGCAGGAGCATCTAAAAGCTCTTCAAGATAATGCATAAGAAAAGTGGTTTTACCCATTCCAGAGTCAGCATCCAACATAAACTTCAAACTATTCACATCGAGTAATTTTTCATTGATGTGCCGGGGAGCAGGAAAAACAACTTCAAGCAAGCTTTGCCTGTGATCAATGGGGTTAACATCCAGTAATATTCGAGGTATCAGAGTTTTGTTTCTTCTACCTTTCCCCAAATTATCGTTTAACCACGAAGTCACCTTATTCAATTGGTGCTTGCGATAGGTTTCGATCACCCATTCCAATGATTCCTCTGGTCGCACCGGTGAAACAGGAAGGCTCTCCCCTTCTGATAATGGAACTA
>CAJWOD010000189.1 GCA_913044145.1 uncultured Nitrospina sp.
TCTTAGCTTTTGTTTTCGCAGTTGTGACTTTTACTTTTGAAGATGTTTTTAGTTTAATCTTTGTTTTAACTTTTGCAGTCTTAGGTTTAGCTTTCGCAGTAGTTTTAGGCGCGAAAAGGTCGCGGATTTGTTTGGCTGCGTCTTCATCAACGGAACTCATGTAGTTTTTTACTACAATGTTGTTCTTTTTTAGGGCCTCAATGACCTGATCATTCTGCAAGCCAAGTTCCACAGCCAATTTGTTTACACGAATCTTAGCCAAACTTCCTCCTGTGTTTTAAACCCACCATTTTATTTTGACTCAGGAGGTCAGCCTTTGTCGTTAATCTTAAAATAGAGTTCTGATTGTCGATTTGTATAAAACTTATAAGATTACTTTTATACATTTTCTGCATTTCCCAAATGTTGTTTTACACTTTCAAGAATTTCTTTCCCCAAACTTTCGTCTAATCCTTCAATGGCAATCAACTCGTCCAAGGGCGTGACAGAGAGCTCCGCTAGAGTTTCAAAGCCATTAGCCTTTAATATGTCCAGTATTTCTGGTTGCAAATTCGATAGTTCTTGAATTAAAATTTCTTCATCTTCAGGCTCTTCTTCGTTGTTGGAAATACTTTCTCCAAGTTCTTCTATTTTTTTCTGATCTTCCTCTGCAACGTCATCGGATTCCTCTGTGTAAGGTGTTTCAGAATTTTGAACTTCAGTTTTTAAAATCTGCGCTGCTGCTACCCGCTCCTGAATTTTTTCTGCCAACTCAATCAGGCCTATTGCTTTTTTGGGACCGATTCCTGGCAATTCGAGTAGCCCCTTAGCTCCTTTACTTAGCGCCTCTTTAAATGTGACGATATTATTATTGAATAAAATCGTCATTACTTTTTCTCCAAGGCCTTTGGTGTTTTTTATGTCCTCAAGAAAGTCGACATCAGATTCTTGGCTAGAAACAATAAAGTCCGGCTGCTCTCCCATTTCTAAAGCTTCAGAAGGTCCTTTGATATCTACTTTCCATTTAACAAGTTTTGCAGCCAGTCGGACATTTTGCCCTTTTTTCCCAATTGCAAGGGACATCTGATCTTCGGCAACAATGATGGTCATTTGTTTTTCTTCGCGGTTAAGGATGATCCTAGAAATTTTGGCTGGGCTTAGTGCATTTTTAATGTAAGTTTCAGCGTCCTCTGAATACTCAACAATATCTATCTTTTCCCCTCGCAACTCTTGAACGATAGATTGAACACGCATTCCCCTCATACCAACACAGGCACCTACTGCATCAATATCACGATCATTTGTGCGTACAGCAATTTTAGTTCGACCATTGGGTTCACGAACTATACCCATAATCTCTACCATACCTTCGCTTATTTCCGGGACTTCCATCTCAAACAATCTTTTGACCAAACCAACATGGGTTCTGGAAAGGATGACTAATGCGTTTTTTGGAGTTTTTCGGACATCCAGGACATAAGCCCGAATACGCTCACCACGGTTGAAGCTTTCTCGGAAAACCTGTTCTCTGCGTGGCAGAATTCCTTCTGCATTTCCTAGGTCAACGATTAGATCACCATATTCCATGCGGTGCACAATTCCATTAATGAGTTCGCCTTTTTTACCCTTATATTCGTTGTGGATCAGTTCGATTTCAGCTTCACGCACTTTCTGAACGATAACCTGCTTTGCAAGCTGTGCAGCGATACGGCCGTAGTTTTCCATTATTTGCTGGACAAGTACTTGGTCACCTATTTGCACATCTTTGGAGAAAGAGGTAGCTTCTTTGAGGCTTATTTCTTCGCTTGTATTTGTGACTTCCTTGACCACAGTTTTTTCAAGATAGATTTCTACTTCCCCGGTAGATTCATTGAATTCGCTTTGTAATTCGTTGGCGGTGGGATAACGTTTTCGAGCTGCTACCTCTACCGCTGCTTTTAAAGCATCTATCAATACGTCTTTATCGAGGCCTTTGTCCCGGGCTAATTGTTCTAATATACTGAGAGTTTCCAGACTCATTGTTATTCCTAAATTTCTATGACTAAATTTGCTTTGGCGACTCGATTTATAGGAATTATTTGGAGTTCACCATCCACCTCAAGGTGAATCGATTGATTTTTAAAATCTTTTAGAATTCCATTAAAATTTTTCCTACCATTCAAGGGTGCGTGACATTGCACACCTATTTTTTTTCCAGAAAACCTTATGAAGTCTTTTTCCTTTTTTAGCACTCGATTTAACCCAGGAGAAGATACCTCCATGGTATAAGTAGGCTCAATGACTTCTTCAACCTCAATCAAGTCTCCTACGAGACTACTTATCTTCTGGCAATCTTCGAGTGTTATCCCGCCTTCCTTATCAATAAAAACACGGAGAACCCAATTTTTACCTTCTTTCTTGAATTCGACATCAACTAGTTCGATTCCCTTCGCCAAAAGGCCGGGCTCGATCAACTCTATTACGGATTGAGTAACCGGGGCTTTTCCCATTTATACCTCAAATATGTAAGAGAGG
>CAJWOD010000190.1 GCA_913044145.1 uncultured Nitrospina sp.
AACAACATAACCAACCGGTCAATACCAATTCCTTCTCCAGCCGTGGGTGGCATACCGTATTCAAGGGCACGTATAAAATCGTTATCCATCCAGTGCGCCTCATCATCACCCGCCTGACGTTCAGCTACCTGCGCTTCAAATCTTTTCTTTTGATCAATAGGATCATTCAATTCGGTATACGCATTGGCTATTTCCTTGCGACCAATAAACAGTTCAAACCGTTCGACCAAATCTGGATCATCTTCCTTTTTTTTGGAAAGAGGAGATAATGCTAAGGGATAATCTATAATAAAAGTCGGCTGCGACAAATTAGGTTCAACAAAATGATCAAATAGTTTTGCCAGTATTTTGTCATGGCTATCTTTTTTTTCCAGCGCCACTTTATTTTCCAAAGCAAAAGCTACGGTCTTTTGCGGGTCATCTAAATGTTCTTCCGCAACACCGCCGATTTCAATCAAGGATTGTCGAAAGGTGCAACGCCGAAAGGGTTGAGAAAAATCGATCATCTCCGTCACAGATTCTTCAGCCACAATACTCGAATATGGAAACTTAAAATTATTTTCAGGAAAAACCTTTTCACAAATAAAACGAAAAAGATCTTCAGTTAAATCCATTAGATCTTTATAATCAGCATATGCAGTATAGAACTCGACCATGGTAAATTCAGGGTTGTGTTCGGTAGAAATACCCTCGTTACGAAAGTTTCGGTTGATCTCATAAACTCTTTCAATCCCCCCCACCACTAGACGCTTTAGATAAAGCTCCGGCGCAACGCGAAGATAAAGGTCCATGTCCAAGGCATTATGATGGGTTTTGAAAGGGCGAGCAGTTGCCCCCCCTGGGATGGACTGCATCATGGGAGTTTCAACCTCGAGATAATCACGGTCATTTAAATAATCACGAAGAGCAGAGATAATCTTGCTACGTAGAATAAAAACTTTTTTAACATCCGGATTAACGATTAAATCGACATAACGTTGTCTGTAACGCAACTCAACATCTTTCAATCCATGCCACTTTTCCGGAAGGGGCAGCAAAGATTTAGATAATAAAGTGGTCTTAGTTGCAAACAAGGTTAGTTCACCCGTTTTTGTTTTAGATACTCTTCCCTCAATCCCAATAATATCTCCGATATCAAACTTTCCAAATAATTCATAAGCTTCTTCACCCAATACATTTTTATTGATAAAAACCTGTATCTGTCCGGTGGAGTCCTGAACATTTACAAAAGTGGTTTTACCATGTTTGCGTCGTGTCATAATGCGACCCGCTGCTATACAAATATGGTTCTTTTCATCTAGTTCTTCTTTACTTTCTAAAGCAAAATTATCTACTAGTGATTGAATGACAGTGTCAATTTTAAATCGGTTGATGTAAGGGGCTACTCCCTTCTCTCTCAGATCTTGAAGTTTTTCATGCCTCAGTTTGATCAGATGTCCTAATTCTTCCATGAAAATTTTATTCTTTATAGAATGTGTATTGGGGAAATGGTTTTAAATTACAGTATTTGTCCAAACAGCTTACTTAGAGAACAACAAGATATTATCTAGCGAATTCTGTAAATCGGGATTCACGCACCACAGTAACTTTAATTTCACCGGGATACGTCACCTCTTTTTCAATTCTCTTCGCCACATCGCGTGCGAGGATATTTGCACTTTGATCGTCAGTTCCGCTTGGCGCGACAATAATTCGAACTTCGCGACCCGATTGAATTGCAAAAGTTTTTTGCACACCCTTAAATGAATCGCCAATTTCTTCCAATTGCGTCATTCGTTTAACATAAGTTTCCAACATTTCACGTCGCGCACCCGGTCTCGATGCAGAAATCGTATCACCTGCAGCAACGAGAACAGCATAGGGAGATTCCGCTTCACAATCTTCATGATGCGCCGCAATAGAATTTATCACGAATGGATGCTCACCATAGCGTTTAGCTATATCAACCCCTAAAGCAGTATGAGTGCCATCCGTTTGATGATCAATAGCTTTACCGATGTCGTGCAACAACCCTGAACGCTTTGCCATGTTTTCGTTTAAACCGAGTTCAATCGCAATGGCCCCACAAACAAACGCTACTTCCTGAACATGGTTGAGAACGTTTTGCGTATAGCTGGTACGATATTTTAGTCTACCAAGAAGCTTAACAATTTCAGGATGCACATTGTCGATCCCAACATTAATGATAGCTTGTTCCCCCGCTTTTTGAATTTCTTCGGTTACTTCTTTTTTGCATTTTGTAACCATTTCTTCAATTCGGCCAGGATGAATACGGCCATCGAGAATTAAAGAATTAAGAGTTCGCCGTGCCACTTCCCGACGAATCGGATCAAAACCGGATAACACAACAGCACCCGGAGTATCATCAATGATCAAATCAATTCCTGTTGCCTGTTCAAGTGCCCGTATATTTCTCCCTTCGCGACCAATAATACGGCCCTTAATATCATCACTCG
>CAJWOD010000191.1 GCA_913044145.1 uncultured Nitrospina sp.
GTTTCTCGTTTACAAAAAGGAGATGATCTGGCTCCAGGTGTGATCAAGATGGTGAAGGTTTTCATGGCTATGAAGCGTAAGCTTCAGGTTGGTGACAAAATGGCGGGACGGCATGGTAATAAAGGTGTTGTTTCGACAATTGTTCCAGAGGAAGACATGCCTTATATGGAAAGTGGCAAGCCTATTGAGCTCATTTTAAATCCATTAGGTGTTCCCTCGCGAATGAATGTGGGGCAGATTCTGGAAACAAATTTAGGTATGGCTGCAAAAGCTAACGATAAACATATGGCGACCCCCGTTTTTGATGGCGCAAAAGAAAACGAGGTTAGGGAGCTATTGCGGCAAGGAGATTGTTCAGAAACTGGTGAAGTGACCTTGATTGATGGTCGGTCTGGTCAGGCATTTCGTCAGAAGGTGATGGTAGGGTATCTCTATATATTAAAGCTTCATCATTTGGTCGACGATAAAATTCATGCGCGTTCAACGGGTCCCTATTCTCTAGTTACCCAGCAACCGCTGGGTGGTAAGGCTCAGTTTGGTGGTCAGCGGTTAGGGGAAATGGAGGTGTGGGCATTAGAGGCCTATGGCGCAGCATACACTCTTCAAGAAATGTTGACAGTGAAATCTGATGATGTGGAAGGCCGTAAGCGTATGTACGAAGCGATTGTTAAGGGTGACACGCATCTCAATCCAAGTTTACCTGAGTCCTTCAACGTTCTAGTGAAGGAGTTACAGAGCTTGGCCATTGATGTAGAGTTGATCGAATCGGGGAAATAAAGATTATATTTTCCCTTTGGCCTAGTTTTGCTCTGAATTGAATTTGTAGTCCAGAGCTTTTAAAGATTAAGAAAAATAACGGTTTGCGAAAACCTTATCAAAGGAGAAGTCTTTAGTGGATAATCTGACACATTTCGATAAGCCAAAAAACCCCATTTTGTTTGATGCGATCCGGGTTCGTATTGCTTCTCCAGAAAAAATCCGTTCGTGGTCTTATGGTGAAGTAAAAAAGCCGGAAACCATTAATTACCGGACTTTTAAGCCAGAGCGCGATGGTTTGTTTTGTGCGAAAATTTTTGGTCCCGTTAAAGACTGGGAGTGCACCTGCGGCAAGTATAAACGCATGAAGCATAAGGGCGTCGTCTGCGAAAAGTGCGGAGTTGAAGTCATCCTTTCAAAAGTTCGCCGCGAGCGTCTTGGGCATATAGAACTTGCAACACCTGTTGCGCATATTTGGTATTTCAAGGGACTTCCTAGTCGGCTTGGGCATTTGCTTGATATTCCTCTCAAAGACCTTGAGAGAATCATTTATTTTGAAAATTATGTTGTGACAGATCCTGGCGATTCGGATATGGAAGTGGGTCAGATTCTGACCGAAGAAGAATATCATGAGATGGAGATGGAATTTCCAGATACCTTTCGTGCGATGATTGGTGCTGAAGGAGTGGAAGAACTCCTTAAGCCGATGGACCTGGACGATTTATCTCTACAATTGAAGGAAGAGATGACTACGACCAAGTCTGTAATGAATAAACGGAAAATTGCCAAGCGTTTAAAAATAGTTGAAGCTTTCAGAAAATCTGGCAATAAACCGGAATGGATGATTCTCCAGGTTGTTCCTGTGATTCCTCCTGAATTACGCCCTTTGGTTCCGTTGGATGGTGGGCGTTTTGCAACTTCCGATTTGAATGATCTTTATAGAAGAGTTATCAATCGAAATAATCGACTCAAGCGTTTGCAGGAATTAAAAGCGCCGCAAATTATTATTCGTAATGAAAAAAGAATGTTGCAGGAAGCTGTCTCCGCGCTGTTTGATAATGGTCGTCGAGGTCGTACTCTTCGCGGTACAAATAAACGACCATTGAAGTCCTTGAGCGATATGCTCAAAGGTAAGCAGGGTCGGTTTCGCCAGAACTTATTAGGAAAACGAGTCGATTACTCTGGCCGATCCGTCATCGTGGTGGGGCCTCACTTGAAATTTCATCAATGTGGATTGCCAAAAAAAATGGCTTTGGAATTGTTTAAGCCTTTTGTGTTTAACCGCCTGGAAGAAAAAGGCTATGCCACAACAATAAAAACTGCCAAAAAAATGGTTGAGCAGGAGCGCTCTGAGGTTTGGGAGGTTCTTGAGGAAGTGGTTAAAAACCATCCGGTGCTTCTTAATCGTGCGCCCACGCTACATCGATTGGGTATCCAAGCCTTCGAACCGTTGCTGATAGAAGGAAAGGCAATTCAAGTGCATCCAATGGTTTGTACAGCTTTTAATGCTGATTTTGATGGTGATCAAATGGCAGTGCACGTTCCTCTCTCCATGGAAGCACGAACTGAATGTAAGTTGTTGATGATGTCTTCTAATAACGTTTTATCCCCAGCTAATGGCAGACCCATTGCTGTTCCAACCCAGGATATTGTTCTGGGTTGTTATTACATGACAAAGATTCGGGGAGATGTGAA
>CAJWOD010000192.1 GCA_913044145.1 uncultured Nitrospina sp.
ATTTGATCCTAAAGAATTGAGTGAGATTTATGGATTAGATGAATCCGTTTTAGTGGACCTCCAAGTTATTGACCCTTTACAAAAACTCCATGAATCTTTTAGAAAGTTGAGGGAAGAGGGCTTTGAAAAGCAATTGTTCAAAGGATTAGAGGACGCTATTCGTATTTTTGTTAAAAATATTAAAGAAGTTGAAGGCATCGTTTGGTCTGGTCGTTCTGCCGATCAGAGAAAAGAATACAAGATGAAAGCGGCAAAACTCAATATTAATCTTAAGGAAATAATTCTTAATTTATTATCTTTAGTTCAGCAAGCATTATTGCCAAAGGATCGAAGAAATAGTGATGTAATTTCTAAATTAAAAAATAAGTTAGAAAACTTATTCCAGGTGGATTCGGAATATGATGAAATTATTTTCAAAATTAAGCCCTTTTTTGAAACCATTTAATGATCCATTCAAAATTAGCATGGACCTTTAAACAAAGGAAGGTTGTGAATTAATTGCTTAAATTGGATTCTTTAAATATAGCTCTTCCTGAGACGGTTAATTTAGGTGGTGGAAATAAAAGGTGTCGGACGGGTATTTTTAAAAAACCTGTATCAGGAAAAATATTTCTCGGTGAATTAGGTTTTGATGGTGATGGCGTAGGGGATAAGCGAATTCATGGCGGGAAGGATTTGGCTGTTTGCGGCTATTTTACTACCCACTTTTCTTATTGGGAAGATGAGCTTAACAGAAAAATAGAGGCCGGCGCTTTTGGTGAAAACCTTAGCATTGCCGGAATAAATGAAACCCAAATACATATTGGTGACAAGTTTTCCTTGGGAGATGCTGAAATTGAGGTTTCTCAGCCTCGTCAACCCTGTCATAAACTCAACAAGATATTTCAATTTCAAGGGATGGCTTGCAAGGTTCAAACTACTGGTTATACAGGTTGTTATTTCAGAGTAAAAAAACCAGGTTGGATTGAGCCAGATTTTGTAATCAAAAAAATATTTGATGGCGATGAAAAAATATCAGTTGAAATGGTAAATATTTTAATGTTTAAGGAAAAGAAAAATTCTGATTTATTAAAGAAGGTTGTCCAACTGGATACTTTATCTGCTGAATGGAGGGACAAGTTTTTAAAACGTCTTTAAGCTTAAATCTGCACCAAAAACTTAGATTAATATTATTAAAAAATTTCTTGATATGGACTCAGATAGTGGAAGCAATATACCATTGCCAAAAAGTATGCAAGTTTCTGATTGGGTTAAGGTCTTAACTGCAGACTTTACGCCTGATGATCTAGATGAAGAAACGGCATACTCACTACTTCATTATTTAGAGGATTTGCAGCTTCTAATTCCTTTTGAAAATGATACCTTAAAATGGAAGGAATTAAGAGATGGAATGCTTTTAAAAGAACAAATTCAGGTTATACGGGGTGGAATGATAAAAATGGCTCACACGGAAATTGGTTTTGCCATGCCCTTTTTTATTGGATTCGAAAAAATAAAATTGCCAACGATTGAATCATTACTGGAGTCTAAAGAATTAGCTGTCAAAAATAAAAATACTCCTAAAGCAGAGCTATCATCAGATTTCAGTAATCTGCAAATTGTAAAAAAGGTGGGGCGTCAATTAAAACCTTTTCTCGAAGCAGAAAGCATTATTGTAGAAAGGCTTCTTGGAAAGCGCACTAGTAAGGCAGATGCTAGAAAACTATTTCAATATATGTTTGGAAAAATTAACTCTAAGGCTCAACCTCGAAAATGGGAGCAACTGAGCCGTAAGAGGCATCGATAAAAAATTATATATTTGGACAACAAACTATACAGAATGGTTAAATAGGTATTTGTTAAATATCTATAATATCATTATCTTTTTCTTTATGATTAGGTTGATAGTGTTGTTTTGGAAAGTCGGGTTGGTTGTTTGTAATAGATGTGCGATTTTTTTGAAATAAATTTGCTGCGAATGCAACTATGCCTGCCAATAGCGCTATTATGAAAAAGGTGAATGTAAAAAATGATAGTATAGCAAGTAGAACAAAAATCCATGCCGCCATCATAATTTTAGTGGTCAATGGAATTTTTTTTGGGGATCCAGGGTATTGAAAGGAGAACATAGTTTTGTATAAGTATTTTGAAATTATAAAATTTTGTTGTTATCAGATATGACTGATCTAGCTATCATATCCTGCCCAGAGTGCGGAGTCAAAAATAGGATTCGAACCTATAACCCTGAAAAAACTCCGGTGTGCGGGAAATGCAAATCTGCATTGGTTAGCGAAAAGGAGCATGCTGCATTTTCAAAGTTTAATAATAACTTAAATACTTTTAAAGATTTTCCTGATTTCGGATTCCGAAATAACAAAGAATAACATTTAATCTTAATTGGAATTACTATGGATACTGTTGAAATAATCGATAAAAATTTAAGAGAAAAACT
>CAJWOD010000193.1 GCA_913044145.1 uncultured Nitrospina sp.
ACGCCTGACCTACGGATTAGGAATCCGTTGCTCTATCCAGCTGAGCTACGGGGGCTATTTTTTTTCAATAAGTTAAAGGACTATAGAGTGTAAGCCTCTTATAATAGCCTTTAGTCAGCAGTAAGTTGACTTGAACCCTAGACTTTACCATATCATAACGGTGCTGCCAATTTTACTCCCTTGCACCTAAATTGAGTTCTGACTATTGAAGCCCTCCTTCTTTCCATTACACCCAACCCTGTACTACAATATGTTAGCTATTTGCCTATGGAGGTTCACCACTTATGAATTATATAAATCCATTATTATCCTGTTTCAGAATTATCATTTCATTAAGCATCGGATTATTATTTTTCCTAGTGTGGAGTCAAATAGAGTCACATGCCGATTTAATAGATGAAGGTAAAACCGATAGCGCTGTCAAAATGCTGCATTTTCCCAAGTCACTACGCGTGGTCGAAAATATAACCGCAGGAGTTGGTGATCTCCGTCAGGTTTTTAATGACCCAAAACAAATACGACAGACCCTTTTAAAACTGGATCCAGCTCGAATCGTTCCTGCTAAGAGCGGGGAACCCTTCTCTGGAGAAATAACACGAAAAAAGTTAAAGGGACTTACCCAAATATACTCTGAAGATGTGATCTTCTTATTCCGGAGGAGCTATGAACCTAACCTACTCCCGATCAAAGACAATACAATAGTAAAGGCCCATCATACGGGAATTCTCTACCTGGCTAAACAGAAGAAAGTTCTAGCACTCCAAGGTTCCATAAAAGAAGAAACCTTTTCCGGAAAAGAGTCAGCAAACGAGCAGGCTGAGCGTTTGAAGAAACTCGATCAGGAGGGTTTGAAAGCATTGTCTATACAGGCGAGAAAAGTTCTTCATTCTCACAAATTTGAGAAACGCCAATCAGCATACTGAGCTTTGACATACGGCAAGAGGAGTATTATCATAAACCCTTCTAAAACAGGAATTAGGAGAAACACATATGATCAGGGTTCGAGCGAGCCAGATATTTACGCACTCTATGGAAGATGTGGTTGCAGCAAAAAAACTACTGGATGCCGGCACCTCATTTGAAGAGACCGTTGAAAAATACAGTACCTGCCCCTCAAAGCAAAATGGTGGTGATTTAGGATGGATGCCTGAAGGAAATCTGCAATCCATTATGGGACAGGATATATCAGAAGATAAATTAGGGGAAATAATCGGGCCCGTACATTCCCAATACGGCTATCACATATTAAGAATCTCTGAAATCGAAATAGAAAAAGTTGAGGGCCCTTTTACTTCTGACCTAGCAATGGAAGAAGCCAATAGAATTTTTCCAGAAATCCACTCATTGCTTTTCAAACAATTTCATATTGGTATGCCCGTCACTCCTTATAAGCCTGAAGAAACTATCAGTTCAGTGTGTAAAAATCATAACATCTCTATTCAAAGCGCTTTGGATGCCTTAAATAAAGAGTTCTCTGAAAAAAATATTTCGATTATTTCATGCGAAGAACTAAAAAAACAAATAGACGCAGGGGAAAAACCTGTATTGCTTGATATACGCGAAAGTTGGGAACGCGATATATCAAAAATCGAAGGTTCACATATCATCAATGCCGAGAATAACGAAAACGTTCTGAGTTCTTTTGAGAAAAATAGAGAAATGGTTCTGATCGACTGGAAACAAGACCGCAGCCCCAGTTTTCAAAAGTGGCTCACCCAGCGAGGATACACCAGTGTTAAATGCCTGGAGGGTGGAATTGATCTTTGGTCAGAAAGAATAGATACAAGATTAAACCGTTATGATATTGATGAAGATGATGGCTATCGCTATGAAGATATTCTAGACGAACCCAATACCCACGAAGGCCACGACCACGATCATCCAGAGGAATAACATTATCCGTTCCTATGGATTCTAAATTGAAAGATCCGCTACTAAAAATCCAAAACCTAAGTACCTCCTTCCATACCGAAGAAAACGTAGTGCGTTCGGTACGAAATGTTAACCTTTGTCTTTTTCCGGGTGAAACTGTTGCCTTGGTAGGAGAGTCCGGTTGTGGAAAATCCGTAACCGCTTTAAGCACCATGCGACTAGTTCCCATCCCTCCGGGTAAATACGAAAGTGGTCGAATTTTTTATAAAGGCAAGGACCTTCTCCAGGTATCTGAAAAGGAAATGCAAAAGATCCGGGGCAACGAGATCAGTATGGTTTTTCAGGAGCCTATGACTTCACTCAATCCCATTTTTACAATTGGTGATCAGATTTGCGAAACTATTCTTCTGCATCAAAATAAAACAGAAGAAGAAGCTATGAACCTGACACTTGAGATCCTCAAAAAAGTTGCCATACCTTCTCCCGAACAAAGAATAAATCAATACCCCCATGAACTATCAGGTGGCATGAAACA
>CAJWOD010000194.1 GCA_913044145.1 uncultured Nitrospina sp.
GTGTCTAAATTTCCTGCATAGGTAAGCTTGTCGAAGTTGATGACCTTAGCCTGACCCGTTTTCATTAGGTTTAGGATAAAGTTTCCACCGATAAATCCGGCTCCGCCTGTAATAAAATATGTTTTCATTTAAGTAAAATCGGTTTTAAAACAAAAGGTGCAGGAAATGCTGAGGGCATCTTGTCGGAAGTATAAGCGTTTGAACCTGTGTTTTCAAGATATTGAACTATGTAATCCACTTAGATCCAAATTATGGTTTAGTCCGTAGTGAAATGGTTATGATATACTTCACTATAAAAAAAATAGAAATAGCCGTGGGCACTTGATCGAAGAATGCAACTCCTTCATACAAGGCTTAATGAGCGACTGGATCAAATACATTATTTAAGAGAAGGTCAATAATGATTGATGAGATAGATTATTTCCCCAAACGGGAACGGCATAATAAAAAGAAAAAGGTTGATTCTGGATGGAGCGACCTGAAGAAACAAAAAAACAAGCAGGAAGAAAACCGATCAGATGAGCCCCCTTTGCCTGAAAAAAAACCGTATAAAAAAAAGAGAAACTAGCAAAAACCACTCAGGATTGTATATACTAAATATATTCATTTAATTAATATTTATCAATTTACTACTCAAAGTTTTTAGGAGTTTATTTGTCATGTGTTTTAGTTTTTCGTCCATAAAACAATTGCTCCGGTGGAGCATTTTTGCATTAATTTTTTTCCCCGTTTCAGTTTTTGCAACTGTTCAGGAAGAGATCTCTAAAGGTGATTCTGCTTTTAAAATGGGCAAAATGGATAAAGCAGAAAAATATTACTCTGCCGCTCTAAAAATGGACCCTGATAGCTGGCGAATCATGCGTGGACTGGCAGAAACCAAATTCATATTGAAAAAATATAGAGAAACCAAGGAGCTTGTGGATCGCATTTTGGCTATGAAGATTATAAAAAGGAATATTGTCGAAGTGACTTTGCTGGACGGTGGACAAACATTCGAAGCAGAGCTTGTCGATGAAAATGTTATTCCACCCGACGATGGTAGAAATAATATGAGAAATTATGTGGACGGTGAAGCAGCCAAGCCCGTTCTTCATTACCGTCTCTTCAATTTAAAAACGGGAAAAATGCTGCTCACCCCATATTCCGATACCAAATTAAAATACAAAGGTGTTCCGCGCAGGGTTTATGACTACGTCACCGAATTGCATTTCAAGGTAGAAGATATATTGATCGCCAAGGCTGGGGTCAAAGGCCCGGTTGAAATGGTTGAAGTGAAGGGAGGATGTTTCAAAATGGGCTCCAATCTAGGCGCAGCTTCAGAAAGACCTGTCCATGAGGTCTGTTTGAAATCTTTTCAAATGGACAAGTACGAAGTAAGCCAGGGCTTGTTCCAATCTGTTATGGGTCACAATCCTGCTCGCTTTAAAGGTGCTAATCGCCCTGTTGACAGAGTAACCTGGCATGAAGCCAAAGGATTCTGTAAGAAAAATAATAAAAGATTGCCAACAGAAGCGGAATGGGAGTATGCAGCACGAGCCGGGACAACCACAAAATATTACTGGGGAGATGAGTTCGAAACCGGTAAATCTAACTTATGCGATAGTACTTGTGACCTGAATATTAGCGCGAAAAATATTACCGATGGATTTCCATATACAGCTCCCGTTGGTTCATTTCCAGCCAATCCCTGGGGGCTTCATGATATGGTTGGAAATGTATACGAATGGACAGCGGATTGGATGGATGACAAATATTATAGTAAAAGCCCTAAAGATAATCCAACAGGACCCGTACGCACCAATCCTACAGACCGAAAAGGAGGAGGGGTTCGTAAAGTGATTCGTGGAGGTGCCTGGGCAAGCGACGCAAATAGTCAACGTTCAGCAGCTAGAAAAGGTTTTGTGGTAGATTACCGGATTGATCTTTTTGGATTCCGTTGCGTTCTTTAGTTTCGGGTATTAGACCTGGACCCCCAAGGTTACCACCAGCTTCTTCCCATTAAAGGGAGAGGCTGGCGGACCTCAGGATATCTTTGGCTTTATTTCAACTGGTCTTTAATAATTTTTCCCGTAGCCGTTTTAGGAAGTGAGTCGTGAAACTCGATGGTATCGGGGGTCATGAATGGGGGCAGCTTTTTCCTGCAAAAATCTTTGAGTTCATGCTCTGTCGCCTCTGCCCCTTCTCGCAATACAATACAGACTTTCACTTTTTCTCCAAATCGTTTATCCGGGATACCAACAGCTGCAACTTCTGCCGGTGCCGGATGACCCATCAATGTGTTTTCAATAGCTAATGGGGAAACATTTTCTCCTGCTCGGATAATGAGATCTTTTTTTCTGCCAGCAGAAA
>CAJWOD010000195.1 GCA_913044145.1 uncultured Nitrospina sp.
AGCCAACGATTCACCCAGATGTGTGGGGCTAGCTTGTCAGCTTCTCTTCTTGCTAAATTTGAAGGGGTCCAGGATGATTTGGATAAAGTACGCGAAATAGGAATAAATCATGCCATTTTTCAATGTCAAGATTTGATAAAATCAGGGGCACCAGGTATCCATTTTTATACCCTAAATAGGTCTAAGGCAACTCTGGCTATTCTTGAAAAGCTGAGAAGTTAATAGCCCTCAATTCTAAGTTAAAAATTATGCTTAAGGCCATTCTATTTCTGTTATTTTTCTTTGGTTCATTATTTATTGGAAATAATATAACTACATGGGCAGAAAATTCAAAAGTGCTTGAGGATATGGTATTCATACCTAAAGGCACATTTAAAAGAGGATGTAATCAATTTGGCCCGCAACATGGAGCTCCTGAGCAGGCGGTTCACTTAGATTCATTTTGGATCGATAAATACGAAGTTACCAATAAAAAATTTGAATCGATTTTTCCAGAACATAACCTACGTAGAAGTATCTATGCGGATTGTGATAATTGTCCGGTTTCCAAAATAAGTTGGTATGAGGCTGCTGATTATTGTCATTTAGTTGGAAAATCTCTTCCCAGTGAAGCTCAATGGGAAAGAGCTGCTGGGAATGGTAATGGCTGTGAGTTTCCCTGGGGGAAGGGATTTGATATTATGAACCCTCCTGCCAGAGGTGGCTTGAAGTTACACGATAAAGCTTTTCCTGTTGGAAGTTTTGCGCCAAATAAAAATGGTCTTTACGATATGGCGGGCAATGTTTGGGAGTGGGTAAGTGATTGGTTTTCTGTAAGGTTTTATTATGCTGATATCCTACATAATCCGAGAGGCCCTATGAGTGGTGTTATGAAAGTAAGAAGAGGTGGCTCGTGGTCTGATTCTGTTAAGGCTATGGCATCGGGTTATAGGGATTGGAGTAATCCTTTTTCTCGAGGTTTTACTGATATAGGATTTCGTTGCACCGTAAACTCAAATTCTAAGGTAAATTAATTTGGTTACTACTACAAAACTTGAATATATTAATCGGGTAATTGATGAATGCCTGTCAGAAGATGGTGAAGCTTTAGAGTTAAATGGAAAGTTTATTGGCGATGAAGGAGTAGAAGCATTAGTTAGTACTAATAGAGACTTTAATGTTGAAAACCTTGACCTCAGTAGGAATAAACTTACATGGAGAGGAGCGCACCATTTATTTCAAAGTCAAAAATTTAACAATTTGAAGCGGTTATATCTTGGGGATAATAATGTTTCTGATAAAGGGATAAAAGCATTAGTTGATGCAAATTTCACAAAAAACTTATCCTTACTCGATTTGCGCTACAACAATATTGGTCCTGATGGAGCAATGACCATAGTTGATTGTAAAAATTTTCGTAAATTACAGGTATTAATTTTTCAGGAAAATGCAATTGGTGATGAACCAGTTATTAGTTTAGCCAAGGCATCGGCATTTGCAAATTTAAGAAAGCTTAATCTTTATCGAACAGACCTTTCCGTAAAAGGAGTTAAGATTCTAGCAAAATCCAAGGTTTTGCAAAGAGTGAAACATCTAAATCTTGCAAGAAATTATCTGAATTTGGATTCTGCTCAATACCTTGCTAAAACTAAGACTTTAGTGAATATTGAAACTCTACTGATGTTTGATACGGGTATTGGAGATGCCGGGGTGAAGGTAATTATGGAATCGGAAGCATTTCAAAATTTAAAAACATTTAGGGTAACCTGAAAATCAAATTAGGAGTATCTGTCATTCAACCAAGGTTCCCCTGTATTTGAGTAGCCTCTTTTTTCCCAGAAACCGAGCTCATCATAATCACGAAAAATTATCTCCCCGATCCACTTTGCTCCTTTCCAAGCGTAGAGTTGAGGAGTAATCATGCGGACAGGTCCCCCATGTTCCTTTGTAAGGGGGTGGTTTTCCCATTTGTGGACGAGTAACACATCATACTTTAAGGCTTCATCTAAGGGAAGATTTGTAGAATAGCCATCCCAAGCTTTGATATAAACAAATTTAGCACTCGGCAATACTTCACAACTGGCAGCGATATCTGAAAACTTAACTCCCTCCCAGTGATTGTTCATGCGACTCCAGGAGGTCACGCAGTGAAAGTCAGAAACATCGGATGTTTGCGGTAAATCCTGAAAAGCATCCCAATCAAAAGTCTTTACATGTTTTACCAGCCCTGAAACGGTTAGATTCCAATTAAATTCATCCAGCTCTGGGGTGACCCCTAAATCAAGTACCGGCCAGTTTTTTACTACTTTCTGCCCGGGCGGAATTTTTGGATTTCCATCTCGATTTAATTCTCCCTCTCCTTGAGG
>CAJWOD010000196.1 GCA_913044145.1 uncultured Nitrospina sp.
CAATGAACAAGTTTGCAGCCTAACTCCTGAGCTAAGGTTTCACCTCTTTCTTTATTACGATTATAAGTGATCGTCAACCTTGCGTCTTTTGCTTGTACTCCATAGCCTATAGCCTTTGCTGTACCGCCTGATCCAATAATCAAAACATTTTTATCTTTCAAAGAAGTGTATGTTTCAAGGGCCGCTATAGCACCCGAACAATCTGTATTATAGCCTACCCATCTTCCTTCTTCCTGAACAACGGTATTGACAGCTCCAATACTTCGCGCTGTGTTATCTAAGTTATCCAGTAAAGGCATAATTTTTTCTTTTGCCGGCATGGTCACGCTCAGCCCTGAAAAGAAATCTTTGAACGTAATAAAAAAATTTTCTACATTTTCCACTAGAAATGACACATAAATATCATCTGAATTGATCTCACGAAAAGCACGATTATGAATCAGGTAACCCATGCTTTTAGAAATCGGGTTGCCAATGACCCCATAAACCTTGAAGTTTTTGCGCTTATTATTAACTCGGTAAATATCCTTGAGGGAGTTTGCCGGTATTTGTCCAGGCGCGCTTTCCTGTCCTGTTTCCAGACTGCCAAAAGTGAGAAATCCTCCATACAGAGGAGAAAGCACTCGGCTAATCTCTCCCATATCTCCCATGCAAAGTCCTATCAGTTTTTTATTTTCCTTTTTGGCGCGTTCAAGGAGTTGGAGCATCTTTAGGTTGTCGCTTAGGTCACGGGCATAGGTAACAATTTTTAAAATCTCTCCAGGTAAAGCACTCATGGTTTCGTAAAGTGGATTTAAATCATCGGGAGTATTAGAAAATTCATGATAAGAAAGAATGATACGTGAAGTTTCATAACTCTCTAAGAAAGGTTGCAAATATTCACGTGGAGTAGAAACTTCGATGTCTACATAATTGGCTCCTGCGGCAAGAGCATCGCGCAATGCTTGTAAACGTTCTTCATCGTTACCCTTAAACTGCCCCCCATCCAATTTACTCCGGTTAGTGACAATTACGGGTTTAGTGGCTGCTTTTAGTAGAGCCTTGAGATTAAAGGAATCAATCAAATCAAGGCGTAACTCAAGAATGTCAGCAACCTTTTCAGCTGCTGCAATTTGTTCCAATGCTTTGGGCATGGAGGCGCCTACAATGGGGATACAAATCATAAGGAATCTATATTGAAAAAAATTTATCTGGAAAGAATATTAGCAGACCTAAGGCATAATCAAAACGAAAACTGGCATATGAAATAAAAAGAAAGCAGAACTTTAGGCATAGGTTCTCCTCCATCGATTGATTCTCTCGCCCCAAGCTAAAGCTTTTTTAGTAACATTATTTTTTTTCCAGTTCCCTGCAGCAAATTTATTTGCTTCAGCCAAGGTAGGATAAATATGGATTGTGCTTAGAATTTTATTCATACCAAATCCATTTTTCATAGCGGCTACATATTCTGAAATAATATCTCCTGCGTGTAATCCAGCAATGGTTACACCAATTATTTTATCCCTTCCCGGCACCGTCAATACCTTAACGATCCCATGCGCAGCTTCATCAGTAATGGCTCGATCTAGGTCATCGATGCTATAAGTGGTGACCTCATAGGGTATACCCTGGTCCTTGGCCTCAATTTCATTTATACCGGAGCGCGCCACTTCAGGGTCAGTAAAAGTCGACCAAGGCACAGTACTGTAATCGACTTTAAATCTAAAAAATGGGCTTAACATAGAGTTAACAGCACAATACCAAGCTTGATGAGCAGCTATATGAGTAAATTGATAGGGGCCGACAACATCCCCACAGGCGTATATATTTGGAATATTGGTTTTCATATATTCATCTACCTTAATCTTTTTCTGTGCAGTTAATTCTACTCCTAGCTCTTGTAATCCAAATCCCATTGTGTTGGCTGTTCTACCCAAGGCAATCAGTAATGTATCAAACTCGACTTCAACTCCGTTACCATTATTTTGACACTCTAGAAAATTTCTCCCGTTGCGCTTAAAAAATTTTTTCGGGGTATGCCCTAACAACACATTAATCCCATCATCTTTAAAACTTTCTAAAAGCATTTGCGATATTTCCGGATCTTCTTTGGAAACCAACCGCTCTTCACGTTCGACCTGTGTCACGTTACTGCCAAGTCGGGAAAATGCCTGGGCGAGCTCAGATCCAATGGGTCCACCCCCTAGAACAAGCAGGTTTTTGGGTTGTTCGCGAATATTCCAAATGGTATCCGAAGTCAGGTATTCAACATTTTCGATTCCTTCAATAGGTGGAATCGAAGGACGTGCTCCCGTGGCAACAACAATGTTGCGGGTGGTAAGAGTATTTCCATT
>CAJWOD010000197.1 GCA_913044145.1 uncultured Nitrospina sp.
TTTTTTGGTTTTGAAAATCAATAAAAGTAATATAATAACTACCTAAATCAATGTCTTTTATATTAAATCTACTAAAGAATTGGGGCTAGTTATTATGGCTGAAATAGGGAGGCGATTTTCTCTTGATAAAGTTCATGTTGATCCAAGTCTTAAAAACAAAATTTTTTCGGCAGATGGTGACGATCATATCGGTAACTGGAACGGAGAATGTATTGATGATCTAGTAATAGAAATTGATCGTATTGAAGAAAGGGCCGATCCAAATTATTCAAGCTTGCCTCATAGGGAAAATATTCCTGAAGACTTGAGATTAGAAGTTGAGAAAGATTTTCCTATATGGACTTGCGACATAAAAGGAAGATGCTTGACTGGAGATGCGGGGGATGGAATTAAAACAGTTGAAGAAATTCGGGATTTTTATAAAGCTGAATATGGGAGCATTGATAACTTTAAGGAAAAATTACGAATAGAGCGCGAGAAATTTGTTCAAGAGATTAAAAATAGGTCCGAGGGTGACTAATTAAAACCCTAAATAGTATTTATGCGCTTGGATATTTTAAATTTAAATTTGGTTAATATTATAATATTGAATTAGAACCCACATTTAACGAGGAGTAAATGAAGATTATTTCAATTGATGAATTACATGAAAAAATTGATGCCTTAGGGGATAACGAATTAGTTTTGGATGTTCGGTCCCCTGGTGAATTTGGATCAGGCCATATTAAGGGTGCGCGCAATCAAGATCATGAAACTGTTACTGATATTGCTGAGGAACTGAAAACACTCGACACCGTTTATGTTCACTGCAAAATGGGCGGCCGGGCAAAAATGGCTTCCGAGGCTTTAGAAAATGCTGGACTTACTAATGTTGTATGTGTTGGTAATGGCGGGATGGAACGTTGGGGCCAAATGGGCTGGCCGGTAGAATAATTTAGAGCAAAAAAAACCCAGGAAAAGAAGCCGTTTTACCAGCTTCTTCCCTGGGTTTGTTCTTTTGGTCAGACGGATTGCTCCGCTTTAAGGCTTAGTAATGCAGTGTATTCCACTGAGTTACACCCTTCTGGCCATTTCTTTCTTTGTTCTCACCGTTCCAAACAGCAATAGCCATAGGTGTTTTACTACCTGTGAATTGCGTGTCGTTCGCGTCAGAGTTTGTCAACGAACGTTTGAAAACAACAGACCAACGGTTGTTAGACCAGTTGCCGCTGCCTTGTACATCCTGATGAGCCTGAGTGGTCAAGGTGCTAAAACCTTCAGCATTCAGATCTTCAATCGGAGATACACGCAGGGACGCATCAGAAAGCATGTTTCCTGTAGCACGTCCGGGATTATACACGCCTTCGTTTTTACCCATACCAAAGTCAGTATAAGTTTGACGCTTGCTGATATCACCAGCACCGCGGCCAGCCAAGGAACCTGTTTTGGTACCAGATGTATGAGCTGTATCCAAACCACTCAGTTTACCTGAAGGCTCATACATATAGTAACTACCAGAACCCATAGCCATATACTTATACTGATCTTCTAAGTCTTGCATGCCTTTATTGCCAGTTGATCCAGCGCCTTCTTTATCCCAAGTCGCTTTCCACTGCCAAATATTAACACGCTCGCCGTCTCCACCCATTGTAAAAGGAGGCTCTTCGCCAGCCTGATTCACTGGGAACATAATGGCTGCTTGATCTTTATACTGCTGAGATCGCACCATGATGTCATTACGGGTAGCATCTGTCCAGCTCAGACGAACTGCGATTTCCTTACCGTTTGTAGCGGCACGAACATTAACCCATTTGGTCTCAGGAGCAGGCCACATTGGGTTGGTGATCATTTGAGGATCCAAATCCACAACAGTGTGCTTGTGAAATGTAGGACCATAACGAGTCCAGAAAGGATCATCCGCATTTATCGGAATATTTCCCTGGACTTTGATAGCTTTGATGTCGGCTGCATTAGCGCTTACAATTCCAAGTACAAACGCAAACAACATCGTAAATACCATAGTTTTTTTACTCACAAGTGTACCCTCCTTTAACATACCGTTTACCGGATTTAAGGTTTACGCCCCAAAGCAACGAACTTCCGAAGGTGTGACGGGTTTTACAACCCGCCACACTTCCGTATACATACGCCGCAAAACTAAGAGCGTTGTTTCGCTTCTTAAATTGCACCCGGATGTTCTTCAGGTCTAACATAGAAAGGCTCTTCAACCGTAACACGGATGATTTCTTTACCTTTTCTGTTA
>CAJWOD010000198.1 GCA_913044145.1 uncultured Nitrospina sp.
AAGAAACCAACTGAATCGTTTAGCATTATTTGATATTGGTTTTAATGTGTACTCCGTTGGGAAAGCTCCTCTCACCCACTTTTAATTATCTTTTTAAGAACCTAATGGATTGCAGGGGTTCTGAAATGTTTATTTCCTGAAAAACAACTTTCTGGTGGTTCTGTAGAATAACCCTTAGTTAATTTCATAAGGCTTATGGCACGCTGTGCACGTGCCCATGGGGCGATGAGGCATGATAGGTATTTTTTCTTCCCCTTTTATATGACACTCCATGCATTGATTCGGAGACGGGGGTGGTTTATGATAGGCTGCAGTGTTCAAATTTGGTGCCGCGCTGATGAAGGAATAACCCAAGCTACCAATAACAGCCACGCCAATTACCGCCACAAAGCGGTAAAAATTTCTTGTCCCGTCTGATTTTTTAGCCATGATAATTTAATATTGGTTTATTTATAACTGAATGTTTTGTTCCGCGGTAACTGAGTTATTGATGTGCAATTACATCAATTTCCACCTTTGCACCTTTCGGAAGGGCAGCCACCTGAACACAGGCTCGCGCGGGTTTGGTTTCAACAAAGAACTTTTCATAAACCTGATTCATTCTGCCAAATTCAGATAGATCAGTTAAATAAACTGTAGTTTTGATTATATTATTAAGACTTAAGCCATCAGCTAGCAATATTGCTTCTATATTTTTCAAAACTCTTTCTGTCTCCACTTCGATATTTCCGGTAATCAACTCCATTGAATTTGGATCCAGAGATATTTGGCCAGAAGTATAAAGAAAATCTCCAATTCTAATGGCCTGAGAATAGGGACCAATTGCTGCTGGAGCTTCTGGTGTCGTTATAATTTTTTTATTCATTTTTTCCTTAAAATTTAGATTGATTGCGCCATCGATTTTATAAATGGGTATGATTTTGGTTCCCTGCCAAGATGCGAAAGAACGAGTCGATGCGTAAACTTTTCGATGTCTTCCTCTTGCTGTTTAGGGATTTTAATTCTTCCACAGGTTTTAATTTCAATTTCCATAAGTTTCTTTATATAGTTTCGCGTGCCCATTGTAAATTGGACATCTGTTGATACTCTTCTGGAGCAACTTCTGCATAAAATTCCATTCTGGATAAAGCTAAACCTGAATGTTCCACTCTCTATAATGGTTTTGCAAGTTACGCAATGATCTATTTGTGGTTTAAGTCCAGAAAGGGATAGCATACGAACTTCAAATAATCGTATCAATGAGTCCAGTTTTGTTTCTTCTTTTAAAGCGAAAAGAGATTGTTGTAATAAATTAAATATTGGTTTTTCTGAGTGTCCTTCAAGGAGCATAGAATCTATCAACTCTAAAAAGTAAACCCCCTTGTAAAGTTTCCCAAAGTCATCACGGATTGATTGGAATGATTCAATTATATCTGCGTGATTAAGACGGTATAGGCTTTGGGTTTCTTTTCCAAAATAAATAAGATGAATTAGTGACATGGGCTCTAGTGAGCCCCAAAAACAATTCTTTGCTTTGCGAGCTCCTTTAGCAACACATTTTACTTTTCCATAGTTTTTGGTAAAAAATGTAACTAACCTATCTGACTCAGATAGATTGATACTTTTTATTACAATGGCTCGTGTTTTATGTAATGCCATTAATTCCCTTTCTCAAGATTTAAGAGAAAGCGTTTAATAGATATTCCACCTGTATATCCCCCTAACTCACCATTTTCGCGAATGACTCGATGACAAGGTATGAGAATAGCTAATGGGTTTTTTCCATTGGCATTGCCCACAGCACGAGATGCCTTTGGATTGTGAATTGCTGATGCGATCCATTTGTAGCTACGTGTTTTTCCGTAAGGAATAGTGGTTAGTTTTTTCCAAACTTTTTGTTGGAAAGGGGTGCCAAGGCTTAAATCTAGTGGGACGTCGAATCTTTTTAGGTCTCCTTTAAAGTATTTTAAAAACTGTTTGATTAACTCCTTAAACTCTGAAGAGGATTTTGTAGCTTTTCCATAGGTTGATTGAAGTAAATAACTTTCCATGGAATCTTCGTTAGATAGTTTATAGACAATCCTTAATAAGCCAGTTGATGATGCTATTAAACCAGTTAAACCTATAGGATTTTTGAATACTGTATAACTTACTGGAATCTCAAGCGAACTATAGTGGTAGTTTTTTATCATTTCCTTATAGTTAATGCCTTGCGAAATAAGAATAACATATCAAATATAGAGGAAAAACATTTCTTTA
>CAJWOD010000199.1 GCA_913044145.1 uncultured Nitrospina sp.
ATGCCGCGTAGCCCAAGCAGGAGATGACTACGATATAACCTGTCATCAAGAGATTTATTATACTTTTCTTTTCACCTGGAAGTTCGTCCCGAAATATAGAATTTTTTTTCATATCGATTTTACCTTTTGATCACTACTTTAAACCCTTTACCAAAGGGGGATATAGCAAGGCTTTTTATAGCTTGAGGAGAATTTTTACAGAAAATGGTTTTTCCCTTCAGAACTTGGGTGAGCGCTACTAAAAATAGACTCCCAATTTTCCTTTATAAAGAGTCGGCTACAAGTTATCCGATGTATTCTAGATCCAAAAATATTACAGTCTATTGTGATTAGATCCAGCTTCCCTTAAACAAACAAAAAGGTCAACTCTAATTTCTTATATTAAAAAGAAGTGGTTAACCTAGCTTATTTTTGAGTTTTGCCTTATTGAAAGCTCGATGAAGGCGTGCCCAATTAAAAGCAGAACCGGGATCATATTTGCATTCAAGACCGGTGGAACCATTTTGAACATGGCAGTGTCCCAATACCCCGGCAAAACGCGAATAATTTTTTAACCGATCCAAGGGATACCGTCCTGTTTTTTTATCAAAGGGAACTCTTAATTTGATTGCAGGTAACAACTTGTTCAACCCAATGCAAAGTTTTATCAATGACTCATATTGTTGTTCTGTGAAATCCCACATCCTCACAATTTTTCCATTAATTTTTTTGCTGAAATAGCCTCTATCACCATATATTCGATTCGGCACTACGGTGAAAGGATTTTTCAAAATTTTAGCTTTGTATTCCTTAGGAAGAACCAGCTTCCAACCCTTTCCGGTTTTCTTATACTTATCTTTTTTTGCAGGATAATATTCCGATTGCGTTGCCAGCGCCTCCCATGAAAGATTCGAGATTTCAATATGCACAGCTCGTTCGTTCCCTTTTCTATCGTCAGCTGGGGCGGTATTGGTTTTCCAGTATAAGTCACAAGTTTGGAAAATAGTTCCATCTACGTCCAGATAAAAATGACTTCCCTTAAATGGACTTTCTTCCATCAGTTGGTGGCAGTGGTAGGAAGTGTAGCAAACATCGTAATGGAGGACCAGTTGATGAACGTTTTTTGTTAACTCAAGATATGCTGTTTGAGAGTTTTTTATTTTATAATTTTTATATTTTTGACTAGGAGCATCATTTAAAGGGAGATCATGTTGACTGCAGTTCTTGCGTCCCCGTGGATTAGGACATAAAAACCCTTCTTTTTCTGACCATGAAACAACGCGGGTACCAATATCCACAATCTGTTCGCAGGCAATGATATTTTGATTCATGATAAATGGGTATTATAATCAGGAAGTCACGAATTATTTTCTGTTGTACCGCCCCAATGCAATTTTTTTCTTAATAATTGATAATAATCTTTGCCTGGAGCCTGAATAAGCTTTACAGGGATTTCTGCCTTTTTTGCTTCGAGAATATCCCCTGATTTTATAGTATACCCAGTCTGCCCATCCAGGGTTATCCTTACATCCCCCTCTTCATTTCTTGTTGTGAGTTGGACTTTAATGGTCGATGAGTCGGGAATTACTATCGATCTGTTTGTCAATGCAAATGGACAAATAGGGCTTAGTACTAAAGCCCGCATACTGGGGTGAATAATTGGTCCTCCGGCTGATAGAGAGTAGGCTGTGGAACCGGTAGGAGAGGAAATGATTAGGCCATCTGCGCGATAAGAGGTCATATACTGATCATCGACAAAAACTTTTAGGTTTACGATTCTTGCTAGGGCACCTTTATTTATTACGATATCATTGAGCACATTAAAGTCTTCAATTCTCTCCCCATTTCTTAGGACGCCAGCATTTAAAAGCATGCGATTTTCAATTTCACATTTTCCATCTAATACCAGTTCCAGAGTAGGGTAAAAATCGTCCATTGTAGTTTCTGTTAGGAACCCCAAGCTACCCAAATTGACACCCAAGATTGGAACCTTATTTGGGTGAGCGATACCGGCGACGTTAAGTAAGGTTCCGTCACCACCTAAAACTATTAAGAGATCGGATCTGGAAGCTACCTCTTCTTTGGAGATAGAACTATTTTTACCTATAAGATCAGCGGTATCCGGCTCTAAATATACCTTACAGTTTTTCGACTCTAGCCAATTAGAAAGTTCGCTGACAATTGTAGGGTCTATATTTGGTTTTTGTT
>CAJWOD010000200.1 GCA_913044145.1 uncultured Nitrospina sp.
AACCGGTTGTTGAATTTGTTCTGTGGGGCTAGGACATACAGACAGTAGAGATGGAAAGGTGAATTCTCCCAAAAGAAGAGAGTTAAGTCGAGATCAACCTGGATATAAAGTCGGTTAAATTTTGGGTGGCAATTTGTGTGTTAGAACGGAGGGAAAATGCATTTTTGAGGGACTTGGGGTGTGTTAAAACATACCAACCTGCTCTTAATTTAGATAGCTCTCCATCGCTACCGAGAAAACTTGAGCAATCAATCAGTTCATGGTTCACCGCATCAGAAATTCCTCTGATGGAAATAAATGCAATTTGATTTACACGAGTGAGTAGGGCTATTTCAAGGGTTTCCATTTCCACAGCTTCCGCCCTAAACCGACTCCCAAGTTCTTTTTTTGCCTTTGGAGTATGAACAACCATATCAACAGTAATAAGCCTTCCTATCTTTAATTTAACATTTTCTGGAGGTGGAGTTTTTTTTGCTAATTCCAACCACTTTAAATTTTTTGGATCATCCATCTCAAAAGACGTTGAATCACTCTCCGGACTCAATATAGTACTGGCGACAAACATGTCCCCCACATTCAACCCTTCGGTTAAAGCGCCAGCGTAACCCATGCTGATAATAACTTCTGGGTTAAATTTATCAATGACCTGCTGGGTTGCATTTTGAGCTCTTTTCCTTCCAACACCTGTGCGGACGAGCACAATATTTCTGCCTTGGTATTTGCCAAACCAGGCTTCGGATTTATCCAAACGCACCCGATCAGAAATATTAATTTCCCGCTTGATACCGGCGATTTCTTCAGAAACAGCTCCTAATATGGCTATGGTTTCGTTCATAGTAGAAAGTATACAACTCTTTCAATGCAGATTCTTGCTGAGTTATCCATTTATAATGCGGTAAATAAAATTTCTCCCTTATTAGATTCTACCAACGTATTATGCTAAGGTTCCTCTCCTTTTATAATAAGGGTTCCAAATAAATAATGGCAAAACGCAAACTTAATATTCCTGTCAAAAACGGAGACCGGCTAGAATTGGATGTTGAAACTCTTGCTTCCAGCGGTGATGGACTCTGTCGTCATAGTGGATACACCCTCTTTACTCCAGGTGGTCTTCCCGGCGATCGCGTTAGAGGGAAGGTGATCAAAACAACCCCCCGCTTCGGAGTAGTGGATGTCTTTGAACGAATGCAATTATCCAATGACCGAATCGACCCACCCTGCCCGGTTTTTTACAAATGTGGTGGATGCAAATTTCAGGATCTCAGTTACGAAAAACAACTCGAATTTAAAATTCAAGTCGTACGGGACAGTTTAAATCGAATTGGTGGAATCGAATTCTCAAAAAAAATTGAAGTTTTCGGTGCAGAGCAACAATATCATTACCGCAACAAAGGCAGTTTTGCTGTACAAGGAAAAACAACTGATCCAAAAATCGGATTCTATTCCGAAGGCTCACATAATGTTGCCGACTCCCCTGTTTGCGATATTCTTTTAGAACCCATCAACAAAACCAAGGAATGGCTACGACAGCTCTTAAAGAAAAATCAAATATCCATTTACCATGAGGAACATCATCGAGGTCTTGTGAGAGGACTCGTCATCCGACATTCAGAGTCCACCGGTGAAACCCTTGTTGGATTGGTCACCAATGAAGGCCGATTCCCGCGAAATTTTCTAGTAGAACTCACAAAGGAGAATGAATTAAAAAAACTAGGCATTGTGGGCCTCATTCAAAATATTAACCCGCAAACCACCAATGTAATCCTAGGAAAAGAAAACAAAATTCTATGGGGAGAAAAACGATTTACAGACAAGCTTGGTAATTTGAGCTTTCACCTTTCTCTGGGATCATTTTTTCAAATTCATTCCGCGCAAACTTTAACCTTATACAATCTAATCCATAATTGGGTGGAAAATACTCAAGAAAAAACCATTGTAGACGCCTACAGTGGTTCCGGAGGCATAGCCCTTTGGCTGGCAGCAAAAGGAAAGAACGTGATCGCCATTGAACAATTTGAACCGGCCATGGAAGACGCTCGCCTGAGCGCGAAAACTAATGGGGTTAACGATTGCCAGTTTCTAACAGGAAACGCCGAAGAACTTGTGCCTAGAGTTGCATCTGAAGAAAAAGTTCACACTTTCATAATTGATCCGCCCCGCAAAGGGTGCTCCGA
>CAJWOD010000201.1 GCA_913044145.1 uncultured Nitrospina sp.
CCAAAGCTACTTTGCATCCTCTTTCTAGTGTCATAGAAAATTTTTCATACACTTTTAAAGCACCATAATATTTAGTCACTTTGTCCATCTCTAAAACATTTCGCCCTGTTCTTACCGGTTGTGGAAATCGAAAATGAATCGACTTACTACTTTCAGTTGTTTTTACTCGCTCTATTTTATTCAGCATTTTAATCCTACTTTGCACTTGCGTCGCTTTTGTATTTTTGGCGCGGAACCTTTCTATAAATCGTTCCACCTCTGCAATGCGACGACTTTGATTTGTCGCCTGCGACTCAAGTTGCGCTCGTTGACTTTCCTTTTGTTTTTCATAGTCATCATAATTGCCAGAATAGACCGTTAGTTTTGCTCGATCTAATTCAAAAATACGAGTAGTGAGTGTATTAAGAAATTTACGATCATGAGAAATCAGAAGGACACTGCCGTCATATGATTGCAAAAAAGATTCTAACCAGATCACAGACTGTAAATCGAGATGGTTTGAAGGTTCATCAAGGAGCAATACATCGGGACGTTGAAGTAAAATTCTCGATAACTCTACCCGCATGCGCCAACCCCCGGAAAGTTGGTTTAATGATTTTTCCCACTGTCCTAACTTGAAACCCAATCCCTGTAAAATAATTTTAGCCCTTGCTTCGCGATCATAACCACCGAGCCGCTCAAATTCATGCTGCAACATACCGTAGCGATCCTGGAATTTTTGATCCGCTTCCAGCTTTTCCATTTCTTTTTTCACTTGTAAGAAATGAGGATCACCCAGAACCACTCTTTCTAAGACTGATTCCTCCCCCCCTTCCTGATCCTGCTCCAGCAGGCCGTAACGTAGACCTTTCCTTAACGTCACCTGCCCGGAATCCAAAGATTCCCTTCCGGCAATGACTTTAAACAACGTAGTTTTGCCGGTACCATTTTCGCCAATCAGTCCAACCTTCTCCTTGGGACGTAAATGAAAACTCACATCGCGAAAAATGATTTTTGAGCCAAACTGTTTATTTATCTTCTCAACAAATATCAAAGGACACCGCAAATGTAATAGGTCGAGATATTTCCGTTCTCTATCGAATACACCATATATCCGCACCGGCAGGCAGAAAAATTAAAAGAGACTGAGATGAATTTAAATCAAGTTGTTGTTTTGAGTTTCGGATTAAATGCTTCACGTAAGCCTTCGCCGCACAAATTAAATGCAAGAACGACTAAAAGAATTGTAAAACCTGGAATGAATGTAAGCCACGGCGCATCAAACAAAAAGTTTCTTCCATCTGAAAGAATATTACCCCAGGTCGCATCAGGAGGCTGCACACCAAAACCAAGAAAGCTTAAAGCCGACTCGGTAAGAATTGCCGATGCAACACCAAGTGTTGCAGAAACTAACACGGGAGCAATTGCGTTGGGAACCATATGAATAAAAATGATACGCCATTCCGGAATAGCTTGACTTCTTGCTGCAGCAACAAAATCCTGATCGCGTAGCGATAAAAATTCGGCTCTTACGAAACGTGCTGTCCCCATCCAGCTGGTCAACCCAATCACAATCATAATGTTATAAATACTGGGGGGTAATAAAGCCACTACCGTAAGTATTAAAAAAAACGTGGGGAAACAAAGCATTATATCGACAAACCGCATGATGATTGTATCTACCGTAATAAACCCCACCTTTATCCGACCATAATACCCTGCTATACCGCCAAAGAATATTCCTACTGTTAGCATAATACCTACTGCAACAAACCCCACGCTCAAAGACACAGAAGTTCCTTCCAGCATACGCGCAAAAACATCGCGCCCCAACTCATCGGTACCAAACAAATAAATACCAAAAGTTGGCGCATTTTCCTTTGGAGTTATCGCACTTGTAAATGCAGTAAAGGGCGGCAAAAACTTTTCCGAAAGACGTACTATTTTGGGATCAAAAACAACAATGTATCGGGTCAATAATTTCCCCAAAAATGCCAATACCAATAAAGACATAAGAAACCAAAAACTGGCGTAAGCCATTCGGTCCCTCTTGAGAATATCCCAGCGCTCTTGAAATACTCCTTTTGAGGGTGGTAAAGAATCGGTTTCTAAAGTCGTTGTCAATTCGTTCATACTTAAATCACTAAAATTTTATTCGT
>CAJWOD010000202.1 GCA_913044145.1 uncultured Nitrospina sp.
TGATTGAATTTCTGTTCCCTCTCTGTTAGCCTCTACTTAGAAAAATTATCTGACTCCAAAAACACAGCCCTTAATTCTTGAAGGTAGTTTTATAGAAAATCTTGATAGATATATGCGCCAGATCTTTATACTAATCTTAATTTTTACTTGTCAAACCCCCAGTTTCGCCCTAGGCAAAGAGCCAACCCAGGCGTTACCGAAATTTCAAGCCGCGGTGCCCGGTTACACCTATCACTTTCCCCGTGATGACTTTTCTCATGACAATTTTCGTTTCGAGTGGTGGTATTACACGGGAAACCTCGATAATGACAAGGGGCAACCGTTTGGTTATCAACTCACCTTTTTCAGAGTAGCATTGGAGGGGCCTAAACCCATCAATAATGCTTCGAAATGGAAAGTGGATCATATCTATTTCGCCCACATGACGGTCTCCGATATTCAGAATAAAAAATTTTACTTCTTCGAGCGCATTAATAGAAAAGGAATCAAGAATGCCGGAGCTGCAACTGACCGATTCATGATATGGAATTCTGATTGGGATTTATCAGCTCAAGGAAATATACAAAAGATAAAAGCGCTAGAGAATAATACAGGTATAGAGCTCAGCCTCACACCTATTAAGAAAAGGGTTTTCCATGGTAAAAATGGAATAAGCATAAAAGGAAGCAATAAAGGAAACGCTTCGCATTATTTCTCTTACACCCGAATGAAAACGGAAGGTTCTATTTTTATAAAAGGAGAAGAGTTTCAAGTCAAAGGAACCAGTTGGATGGATCATGAGTTTTCCAGTAATCAGTTAAATCATTCTCTGGTAGGGTGGGATTGGTTTTCTATCAAACTCGATAATCAAACGGAGATTATGCTATACCAGTTGCGACAAAAAAATGGTAATGTTGACCCTCATTCCAGCGGGACATTTATTTCCGCTGATCAAAATTACCATCACCTGAAATTAAATGAATTTTCTATTTCTCAAAAAGGTTCCTGGAGGAGCGAAAATACAGGAGCTACATACCCTGCTGCTTGGGGAATTGATATCCCCGATTCCGATACCCACTTGATAGTCACTCCTGATTTTTCTAACCAGGAACTTTATCATCTGAGGTCAATTTCAGGTTCTTATTGGGAAGGTAGCGTTTCAATAAAAGGAAGTGTGGGAGGTAAATCAGTAACGGGAAAAGGCTATGTAGAATTGGTGGGTTATGAGAAAGCCCTTAAACAGGAGTTACCTGATTAGGGCATTTCAAATAGCATTCTTTATTTTCCATTTTTGAATTTTCCAGATCAATAAACCAACTCCATAAAGATTCATCACGGAAATTAACAATATTAAAAATAATTCCACTTGACCCAGCAAAGAAAAAACTGCCAGCATAACATTGTTAGTACAAAGACATAAAGGGCTGATAGCCGTTAGAAAAGATCGATCTCCATACCAAGCGGCCTCCTCTTTTTCTGATACTCTCGCCAATTTGCGGCTGAAAAAATCTAACCTTTCAATCAATCTATCCTGCCAGCCATAGCTCCAGGCGAAAATTTTTTGCAATCTTAAACTCCATCTATTTTCTTTGGCTGAACTATGGTCTTCTTCGGTAATACTTTCATCAACTCTATTCTTATCATAAGAACCAATACGCGATGTATAACTCACAAGATAAAAGACAAAAAAAGTACTTTGCATAAAGCAGGTCAGCAAACCAAAAAACCCTAAAACCCAGAATCCGTTATCCTCGGTTGTCCTTACAAGATAAAAAGATATTCCGATATAAATCATAACCGTAACAAGAAAGTCGGTAAGCGAATCTAGAAATCTGCCAACCCGGGAGGAAGTTCCACGAACTCGGGCCAGATTTCCATCTATATTATCGAGCAGCACTTTTCCGTAAAGAAAGATGGCTCCCCATACCAACGAATCCGATCTACCCGAAACATAAAACCCTGTCGAAAGGAGACCCACAAAAAATGAAAAAATTGTTATCTGGTTTGGCGTCATTGGTGTTGAGTAAAGCATTCGAACCATCCAGCCATTGTAAAAATACCAGAGACAATTCACATCAAAAAACCGAGCTTCCCGTGGAAGTTTATTCATTTTTTCAATATCAAAAGCCAT
>CAJWOD010000203.1 GCA_913044145.1 uncultured Nitrospina sp.
TGTTTCAATGAATTTATTGTAAGGTTGCAAAATTAAAAAATTATTAATGAAGTATTAATTTTTTTTTATATTTCAAAATATAAAGAGAAAGTCATTTCATCAAGTAATTGAAAAAAAAGATTTTATTTTAATCTCGGCGCGAATGATGATTCAGTTAAAATTTAAACATACCTTTGTTTTCAATACATATATGAATACTAAAATAGATAGGATATAGTTCTTTTGTGAAAATATTGGGGATTCTATGACCAATTGGTAATTAGGAGAGGTAAATGGGCATTGTTCGTGGTGGAGATGCAGAGTACGAAGAGTTTGAGCCTTCTTATGAGGAAAAAGCTGAAAAGCTTGAGGCAATTTTAAAACCTTTATTAGAGGAAAACCCTAGTTTTCTCAAACTTTCAGGAAAATATATAGCTACCGATGAGGTAAAGATTATTGGAAAATTTTTGCCTATGAAATCAGTTAAGGCATTAGACGTAAGTGACAACCAAATTAATGACGAGGCATTGCAGCACCTTTTTGAGTCGGATATTCTTGGTGGGTTGGAAGAACTTTATTTGCAGGTAAACTTTTTGACCGGACAAGGATTGAGTGAGCTCGTTAAATCTGAAAAAGTAAAACTGAAAAACTTAAAAGTTTTGGTTCTTTCGGATAATCGTTTAAGCGATTCATCGATTGCGGAAATGTTGCTTTCCAGTCACTTTCTAAACTTGGAGTCTTTGGACGTGGGTTGGAATGAAGCAGGAAACGAAACGGCTAAAGCCTTAGGCAGGACCACAAATTTCCCTAAATTAAAAAAATTGGAAATGGAGCGTAGCTATATTGATGAAGAGGGGTTTAGTGAATTAGTACAAGGAGAATTGGCAGATCAATTAGAGGTGTTGGATCTTTCAGCCAATAAAATTAAAGATGAATCCATGAAAATTCTAGCCCAAGCTCCCAAATGGAAATCTTTGAAAACTCTTCGGATATCACAGAATAGATTTGGCAATGAAGGCGCAAGGGCTTTGGGTGAATCCGTTTCAATGAGTGGGCTTACGCAACTTTATGTAGGGAGAAACTATTTTGATGCTGAAGGGGCTCAAGCGATTTATGAAAGCAAAACGTTGAAAAACCTTAAGACCCTGATAATCAAAGAGGATGTTGATGATGGCTCTGGTCTTGTCAATTATTCGCGCCCAGAACTTCTGCGACCGGATGACCCAAACGCGATCTGACCGGGATTTGAAATTTTTAAAATATTTTTAACTTTTCCAGTTTAGTCAATTTAGGAGAGTTTTTTAAAGCAGACTTAACTTCCTCAGACTTTACCCGATTTCCACCTAAATGTAGATAATTTAAATTGCTAAGGTTGTCTGAATTGGAGATGGCCATTGCTCCTGCATCCCCCACTCGATTATCTACCAGATTCAAATGCTCCACTTTTGTAAGATAAGGAGATTCTGCCAGAGCTTTGGCTCCTTCAGCAGTAATCCCATTACATTCGAGGTTTAGTGTAGTTACCTCGGAAAAAATTGATGCTTGGGCAAGGATCGAAATGCCTTCATTTCCCAGATCATTAGAGCCCAAATGCAAATAATTAACTTTTGGTAGGACAGGTGAAGAGGTAAGAATTTTAAGGCCTTTTGGTCCCAGTCGATTATGGGTGATGATCAAGCTGGTGATGGTTTTAACAAAAGGGAAATGAGCGATCATTTCAGCGAGTTCGCATCCGTGATTCTCTTCTATTTTCCCTGTTTTGGAAAATAGGTAGGCGTCCTGAATTTTAAGAACTTTTTTGTCCTTGATATTTTCAAAAAGGATCTTTTCTTTTGGTGAAAGATTATTGCCTTCGCCAGCATAATTTTCGCCATCGTTGCATAGCTCTTCCCAGTTTTTTAATTTGTCTTGCATAAATCCTAACGTTTAAGCCGTTTCTCCTTTGCACAACCTCCTTGATTGCCCATGTCGCATGCTTTCTTATAGTATTTGATGGCTCTACTTTGTCGACCTTCTTTGTAGTTCAAGGTACCCAAATTAAAGCATGCTGGATCTTCTCCAGCTTCACAGGACTTATCAAACATTTTCCGTGCCTGTTTAAATTCTTTACTATACGGTGTTCCTTTC
>CAJWOD010000204.1 GCA_913044145.1 uncultured Nitrospina sp.
AAGCCTAGGCTTTGTTTTACAAAACGGATATTAAAAGCCCAACGATCAAGAAGTTTATTGATTGCTCGAATATCGTCCAATGATTCAGGATCTCGCCAAAGGATTGCCGTATCACCCTCCCCCTTCTCTACGATTTGAGGAAAGGATAAAACAAGAGCGCCTAATTTTTCTTTTTCATCTTCCGAAATAAATTCTTCCATAAAAGAACCATTTTCTTTTAGGAACAAACTTGCTTTTGACCGAATCTGTTTTAGTTGTTCAAATCCCACTTGAAATAACGATTGCATCCAAAGTTGATGCAAAAGCAAATGACCTTTTTTCAAATCTCCCGATGCCCCGAGTTCTAAGCCGATATTGACATAACCCACTGCTTTTCTCATTGCCTTTTGGCGAATCTTCAAATCGGAAAGATCGCACTTATCTGCCACCATAATTTTGTTTGCCAAACAGACCAATTCCCAACGGATGGCATTCAACCTCTCTTCAGAATCCAGACTCTTAACACATTGCCCAAAAAAATGTGATAGAAGAGCTTGGGCCAACGGATATTGCGGAGAAAAACTAAATTTGCCATCTGAAAAATTTTCTGATGAAGGCACCTCTTGCTTCAAGTCGTCTGGGTTCAAACTGCTATAAACTCCCATTGCCTCTTCAAACTCTGGAATACCTCTTTCCGAAGTTCGGGTTAGCCGCCATTGATAAGCTTTTTCCACAGTTATTGTCGTAGGAAACCAGATAACTGCTTCCAGAAGTTCGTAAAGAAAAGTAATATCTTTATCCGCCAATAATAACAATAATTTTCGAATCACTTTTGATTCTTTAACTTTAAAAAAAACATCATAAACCCCATCCGGGGAATAATGTTCCAAGCCTTCCACCCCTTCATATGAATCTGTCATCTCATCTTGTTTAAAAACTTTTATCAGCGATTGTAACAGCACTACTTTTTGGTCAAAATCTTCGTTTAAAAACCATCCTAAGGTTTCCGGTTGATTGCATTGATCCAAAAGTTCTAACCACTCCATTGCTCGTTGAGGTTGAAATTTATCGCTTTGCCACCATTCCAGGTCAAAAAAATACTGCAACTGCTTTGGGGATGCCATGGACAGAATAAGTAGAGAATCTTCATCCCCCAATTCCTTGATTAAATGATAAATTTCCTCTGCAGGGATAGATTGAGTAACTTCGACCGCGTCTTCACAAAGAATCAGCAATTCTTTTTGAAACACAGCAGGTAGGCTAAGCACATGCTTTGCTTTTTCCTCAAGGGATAATGTGGATAGAATTTCCTCTACCTTGCGAGGCTGGGATTTAATCCATTCGATAGGGAAATGCTGTATTGCGGTGAAGTCCTTCCCGCTAGGAAGATTTTTTTCAGTCATTAAAAACCATTTTTTAATTTTTAAAGCTCAACGAGACTCGTTTAGTATAAAGCCTTAGAATACAGTTTATCAATATTGTTAAACATGGTTATTACAAATCTAAACAGGTCTACCTACTGCAACATAATGAAAGTTAAAATTCTTCCGGTTTGACCTTCTCGACGGTAAGAAAAATACTTCATTGGCGAACAAAAAGTGCATTCTTCACTCAAAAATATGTTTTCTGGAAGTAAACCTACATCAATCATTTGCTGAGTATTAACTGCATACAAGTTCAATAAAAACTTGCCACCACCTATGGATTTCACAAAAGGCGGATTTAAGGGGATTTTATTTTTAAATGGGCCTAAACAGTTCTCAGGAATTTCATAGCAACAACCTCTTATACCAAGACCCAAACCTGCAACTAAATCTTCTGGGTGACAACCGTATTCACGTTTCATAGTCATTATTGTTTTATTTACAATGCTTTGGCAGGTTCCTTTTCTTCCTGCATGGATTGCCGCAGCAACTTGAAGCCGCGGATCACAAATAAGAATCGGAATACAATCCGCTGTAAAAACTCCAATCGGTATGTTAGAGAGGTGGGTTATTATAGCATCCGCTTTAACTCTTGCAATCTGCTCTTGAGTTTGAGAAACATCCCTAAGTACAAAAACTTGATCACTATGAACTTGATTTAATAAATAGGGAATTTTTTTTTCAATCTGAGCC
>CAJWOD010000205.1 GCA_913044145.1 uncultured Nitrospina sp.
GCTTTTCTTTTGACGAATTCCATTTGATAGGTTTTTTGAGGTTGAACACTATTATTAATGTTCATCAAAAAGTTTCCTGCACCCAGGGTAAACAAAACATGAACACCCAGTGAGCCGACTATCGAATAGGTCTTGGAATTCTTTTTATTCATCATTTTTTTTATTATCAGGAGTCCTTGTCAGATTTATCATTCTCGGTCGCGAGCATAAAATCTACAGCACCGGCTTGCTTGGCAAGCTCGATTACCTTGCCAAAAAGCTCAAACTCGATGACCTTGTCCGCGTGAATAGAAATCACGGCATTTTTTTTCTCAGCTACTTTCTTTTCTAAATGAACTGGCAAGGCCTCCATCGTAATAGCTTTTCCATCCAACTCCAAAGAACCATCCTTATCTATTGTCACAGTGAGAAACTGCTTGCTATTTTTTTCGGCGGTTTTTGCTGTGGGCAATTCAACTTTTTTAATTTGCAAGCTGGTGGTAGAGGTCAGCATGAAAAAAATCAGTAATAGAAACACGACATTGATCATCGGGATCAAGTCAAGTTTAAACGTTGACTTTTCTTTGTATGGAAACCTTATCATTATTTTATTATTGAAAAGTTTTCAGCTCCGGCTCCACGCGAAACATCAAGGACCTGGGCAAACAGTTCATACTTAACCCTGGGCGCCGAATCAATGACTACCATTTTGTCGGACCGCCGCATGAGATCTTCACCCAGAGCAGCTCCAAGAGAATCAATCTCGATCTGTCGATCATTTAAATAGATCTTATTGTTATGATCAATTTTAACAATAATATCCTTTTCAACTTTTTCGGTCTCCTCACCCTCAGGAAGACTTATCGCAAGGCCCTGCCCTTGAATGGCAAAGGTCAGCATGAAAAATATTAGCAACAGAAAGACCACATCAATCAGCGGTGCCATATCAATTTGGAACCGTTTTCTTCGAGAGGGAAATAAATCCAGCATGACCGCTCCTTTTATGAGGCCTGACTGGTCATTTCAGGTTGCGGTTCTGACTTCGAATTGTGGGAGTCGTAACCATTATCCGAACCGTCATGTTCTTCGTAAAGGTGGTGGATAAGAGACTGTCCGTATTTGCCTAAGAGAAAAGAAATGGCTTCCACTTTTCTTTCAAAATAATTGAGCATGATGACGACTGGGATCGCAAGAGCTAGGCCCGCGGCAGTCGTAAGCAAAGCTTCCCAAATACCACCCGCCAGCAGGCTCGGGTCTACTTGGCCCTTATACTGGGCAACTTTATTAAAGGCTTTCACCATTCCAACAACAGTTCCCAATAATCCCATAAGGGGTGAAATGGTGGCGATCACCTCAAGACCTCTTAGGTTTTTTCTCAGCTCACGGATTTCTTCCTGGCCATGGACCGTTAGTTTTTCTTCAAGTTTCCAACGTGGTTCTTTTCGTGCTTGGACCCCTAATTCTAATATCCGCGAAACTGGACCCTCATTACTCTTATGAACCGTAGTCGCATCAATTTGCTTGCCATTACCTGCTAAATCTTTAATTGCTGTAAAAATATCATCCGGATTTTCTTTACACTTTTTAAAGAAAACAAGCCTTTCAATAATTATGGCAAAGGCAATAATAGAGGCTAGGAAGATGGGATACATCATGACCCCACCTTTTCCCATTAATTCAATCCCAGACATGAATGTATCAGTCATATTTAACTCGCTAAAACAATTTTAAATTCTAAATTTTAAGATGTCATTCGAAGGTGGCCCAAAACATAGAAAAATACAACAAAATTAATCCCTAAGTATAAGAATGAAAACGATTTTCAATACTATAGTTGGGTTTCAAGCTTTGTGTCAATTTTTTTATGTTCTTTTTATCGAATTTCGAGGGTAGGAACGCGTAGGTATAAAAAATATAACTTTATATCTAGTTTTTCTTCCGATAAAAAAGTTGGAATAAATAAGCCCGCAGCCAGGGCGCAACACCTGACCGGGGCTCTTTGATTCGGCCAAACGGGAACAGGCCGAAAAATTAAAATTTTTACCTGGGTAAAGCGTGTTGTTTATTTGCAGCCTCAACGAAATAGTCACATACCA
>CAJWOD010000206.1 GCA_913044145.1 uncultured Nitrospina sp.
CCAATGCCAATGGACTACTGGTTTTTCCTCTGGAAGAAGCTGAAATTAAAGAAGGGGCACAAGTTTCCGTTCAGCTACTCGATATATAATATTCCCTAACTGTTTCAAAATTATAAGAATATCTCAAATGTTTATGATTACATTATCGTGCAAATTTAATAGCAAGAGCCTAAGGGAATTCATATTTACCTTCTTGCTATTGACAATAACCATCCCTAATTATGCTCTAGCCCTATCCAATACCACTTTAGACCGTATCGTTTCGCAGATTGAATCGCTTTATCCCCCATTGGAGGGTTATGTCATTGAAGTAGAAGGCAACGGCCTTACCCTGGATCTCAAGCAAGGAATGCCAGTTAAAAAAGGCGACCGCTTGAAACTAATTCGATACGGGAGGGAACTATTTCACCCGATCACCAAAAAGAAAGTGGGGCGGAAGGAAACAGATGTGGGCGAGGTTGAAATACTAGAAGTACGAAAAGATTTCTCGCGGGCCCGATCCCTTAACCCAACGGCACTTCCAAGAAAAGGTGATGGTGTGAGAAGTCCATTCCAAAAACTGACCTTTTTGGTAGCACCACCAAATATTAAAGCACGGCAGAAAATTGATGCGGAACAATTTCACTTTAACCTAGAAAAGAAACTGAAACAGCACCCTCGGTTTGAAGTTCCCGCCTTTGATCTTGGGTTATGGATGGCTGATGAAAAACTCAGCGAAACTTCTGCATTAACAATTAAAAACCTTCGCCGATTGAAGCGCAAAGTTAATGCCGACCTGATCTTGATGCCTCAACTCCGTACTGTTAGAGGAAAGATAGTTCTGAGTTACAAATTAATCTCCGCGGTAGATGGCACTATACAAAAACAGGCTAAAGTACTATCTGACGATGACCTACCCAAAATAGAAGCAAGCAGAAAAAGAGGCACACAGACCAGTTTTGATTCGAAGAAAAATGCGTTTCAGTTTATCGACAAAGAGAATTTTCCCTATGAGGTGGTGGACTTCGATGTCGGAGACCTGGATGGGGACGGGAAAAACGAATACGTTTTGATCGACCATTACCGGGTCATGGTTTACAAGCTGAAAAAGGGGAAATTAAGAAGAATTCAACAAATGAGAACCCAAAAAGGGATCAATCAGCTTATAGGTGTGGATGTGGGAGACATAAACGGCAATGGCCGTGATGAAATTTTTGTCACCAATTGGAAAGGCGATAAACTGGAATCCTTCGCGCTGGAAAAACAGGTAGGAAAAAAAAGGCTTAAATATGTCTGGAAAGACGTAAACCTTTATTTTCGTATTATTCGCCCTTTTGGTCAAAAACCCACCCTGTTATCGCAGAGTCCGGGCTTTGAAATCCCATTTATAGGTCCAATTAAAAAGGTCGTATTTAAAAATAGACGTTATATCCAAGGCCGCAAACTGAATACTCCAGATATTTATGGAACACACTTCATTTTATATGGTTTGACGCAGGCCAATCTGGACGGGAACAAGGCCAAAGAAACAGTAATACTTGACAACAACTACCACTTACGAGTATACTCCCCAAGTGGAAAAGTGCTAGTAAAATCAGATGCTTACTACGGTCACGATCCGCGTTTCATTGAGGTTGGGGTCGTGGATGAAGAACTCGGAAACCTAACAAACGGTGGCGGCGAGACTGTTGGCAGAGAGGACCCGGTTCGTTATAAAGGCCGGCTTGAGTTTGTGAAAAATGGGGGTCGTCGTTTTCTGGTTCTGCCAAAAAATTATGTGGCAGGGAGTGGGCTATTGGGTAATTTAGTGATGGTAAACAACTCAGGGCTCGCTATTTTAGGTATAAACCGGGAAGGGTTTGAAAGAGTTTTCGAATCCAGCAAGCAAAAGGGTTTTCTGGCAGCTTTCAGGGTGGTGCCGCGCAAAGGCAATACAGGCGCGGATGTACACATATTAAGGACTGAAAGAAACTTTATTTCCAATGCTGAGTCAGGGGGCATGAGTGAATTCTCGACCTATTTTTGGAAACCGGATTGATCCGCTTTAAAGAATAATTCCATTTTGGGAGTTTGAGAGGAATCAAAAGGACAAAG
>CAJWOD010000207.1 GCA_913044145.1 uncultured Nitrospina sp.
CAAGTTTTAGAATTCGTAATTGGAACCCAAAATGCTCATTCAACAGAAGATGTTTTAAATGCCTTGGTGCGGTTCAAAGAAAATTATCGAGTTGATATCGCAGTGCAGGAGGAAACCTATTTCCGACGCAATAAAAGGTTAATTGTTTTTGATGCAGATATGACTTTTCTGCAATGCGAGGTGATAGACGAACTAGGCAAGCTTGCCTGCCAAGGAGAAAGAATGAAGAAAATTACCCGCCAAGCGATGAGTGGGGAATTGGATTTTAAATCAGCTTTGCGTGAGCGCGTAGGTTTATTAAAAGGTTTACCTGAAAAAGCACTTGAAGAGTTATCTGAGAATCTACCCCTAACTTCTGGAGCAGAAAACCTAGTAAAGATTTTAAAATATCTGGGATACAAAATAGCAATGGTCAGCGGGGGATTTGATTATTTTATCAAGAAACTGTGTAACCGTTATGAGTTGGATTATGGTATTGCCAATCGGCTAAAAATTGAAAATGGTTTAGTTACTGGGGAGTTAGAAGGGGAAATAATTGATGCCGAAGGTAAGGAAAATGCACTTGTTTCTTTGGCAGAAAAAGAAGGATTTTCCCTTCGCCAGGTAGTCGCGGTGGGCGATGGTGCTAACGACATTAAGATGCTTGCAAGAGCAGGGCTTGGAATTGCTTTTAACGCAAAACCAATAGTTCAGCGTCAGGCACAGGCTAGTATCAATCTACATGATTTAAAATTGATTTTATATTTTTTAGGAATTAACGGGCCTGATCTTCAGGAATTAAGTAAAGTGGTAGGTGCTAGTTCAACACAGTCTTAAAAAAGGGTTAAAGGCCTTCTCTACCTTTTATGGCTTAGCCTTATATTGATAAAGTTTATTTATTAGTTAAGAAGGATCATCCCAATAGGGTGAGAATCAGAGCAGGGCTTATATTCTATAACCTCTGTCCAGCCATTATTACTTACCGTGGTTTTAACATCAATACCACAGGCCTGCAGAGTGGGCCGAGCTTTCTCTGGGTACTGGCAAAAGGTAGAGATGGTGCAATGGTCGCATAAATTACATGGTTGGGCACCCAAAGCGAAGGCCTTTTGATATCCTTTTTGTTTGAAACTAGTTTCCAAATGAAGAACAATTTCCTGCACGTTAGTACCGCCGTTTGCATGAATAAGAAGAGCTTGATCGTATTCTTCTAAAATTTCAGCCATTTCATCAGATTCAGGTGTGAAAGGCGGACATGTAAAAAGTTTTGCATGATTGGAGCAACCAAACTGGCACTGAAGTTTTACCCAACGTGCAAGGGAAATAGCGCTTGTTGAAATTACCTTTGCTTTCCTGCAACCAAAGTCCAGAGCCTCTTCAATGAGCTCCTTATTTGACAGAATGTTTTCCGGAATCCTTGTTAAATTTTTAGGGATCATCGTTAAACAGTTTTCCTTGTGTTTCAGCTTATTTTTTGATTATGTTAATATTATCATGTCAACAAGAATATGGGTCAAGGAATGATTCGATATTCTTGCGTTTGCTTTTGTTATGACAAAAACTAGTCCACGGTTTGACAATTTGTTAGTGTGCTACCGAATTGACTTATAGACCGTTATAACTTTTTGTGACAATTCATGCTCCTCCCAAAACCTGCCATCACTTTAACAACAAGAGCATATAAGAAATGAATTTCCCTTTTAAAGGTATTTGTTTTGATTGGGCTTATACTCTGGTCGATCTTGGTAAAGAAGATGATCGTTCACCATTGAACAAGGTATTCGGATATCTAAGTAGCAAAAATCTCTTTTTGCCTGATTTTGAGGAATTCCTCGATCAATCGAGAAAGATTTTTCACCCTATGATTGAAAATTCGCGTATTACAAACCAGGAAGCTCACTTTGAAATTGCTTTGAAAAAATTAATTTCCCACTTTAATATTCCTTTAAATGAAGATCTTAACTTAAAAAAGCTTCTTGAAATTTATTATCTGGAAGTTTATTCAGAAAGAAAATTGTATCCCGAAGTAATATCTGTGCTGAATTCTTT
>CAJWOD010000208.1 GCA_913044145.1 uncultured Nitrospina sp.
ATGTGTTTTCCTTTACTTATTCAACTAATATCAAACAAACATGAAAATATCGGACAGGCAACCGGGCAGATTTATGCCGCGAATACAATGGGTGCTATTTTTGGTTCTATCTTTTCTGGTTTTCTTTTCCTACCTTACTTTGGTAGCCAAGCTAGCCTCACCCTACTCGCAACGATCAATTTATTAATCATGGTTCTGTTGTTCCTTACCGGTGACTATTTGACGCCCACAATTAGAAAAGCTATGACGATGGTATTTGTTGCTCTGATTCTTTTTATAAACATGGCTGTTCCAAATGATTTATTAAATTCTTTCTTCATGCGCGATAGTGCCGGCAAACGAAATATAAACAAACTGATTTATTTTGAAGAAGGCTTATCCGATACCGTTGCGGTTTTCAAAGATGAATACGGAGCGCTCGATCCGTCAGCGAAACGGTTGATCACCAATGGTATTTCCATGTCGGCGTCTAACATGATCGCTACTCGTTATATGAAACTGTTTGCTCATGTCCCTATTCTTCTTGTGGATAAACCCGATGATGTTCTAGTGGTCTGTTTTGGAACAGGTCAGACCACAGGTGCAGCGGGAATTCACCCTCGAGTAAAAACCGTCGATAGTTTGGAACTATCTTCCAGTGTGATCAATGCAGGGAAAATGTTTGCGGATCAAAACCATGATGTTCTGTCCAACCCTAAAGTGAATTTTGTGATTCAGGATGGTCGAAATCATTTATTAACGACCCATAAATTTTATGACGTCATTACCTCAGAGCCTCCACCCCCGCGCACTGCCTTTACGGTCAACTTGTATACCCAGGAATATTATGAATTACAGAAAAGTAAACTTAAACCCGGCGGCATCTCAGCGCAATGGATCCCCCTGCACAGCCAGGGAGAAGAAGAAGTTGCCATGCACTTCAAAACTTTTCAATCTGTTTTCCCCTATACCATGGGATGGCTTTCTGTAGCTAACGAAATTCTCATTATAGGTTCTGATCAACCCATTAAGATCGATTTCAATAAATTAAACGAACGTCTGCAAGAACCAGAAATTAAAAAAGCCTTGGAGGATATCGAAATTCCAGACATCTTTTCTTTTCTAAGCAACATCTGGCTGCTTAACGAACAGGTGGTCAAACTTGGGGAAGGTTATCCTCTTATTACTGACAATCACCCAGCTATTGAATTTTATCTTGAATTAGGAAACGTGATTGGTATACCCGGTCAAGAAAGGTATGTATTTAACCGCGTAAGGTTTGATGATGTCGCAAAGCAAATAACAAACCTATCAGAAGAAAATCGGCAAAAATTGAAAATTTATTATGATGCAATGGACCTCTACCAACGCGGGGTAATGTATGGTAACCGCGGCCAGCTTTTAAAGGCCATGACTCTGGTTGAGGATGACGATCTATTCCGATACCACCTTCAGGCTGACCGAAAACAAATGCAACGCTTGACCCAGCTAATTGAAGAAGAACCGGATAATCTACAGTATATGCTCAACTTGGCTCACAGTTTTTACCAGATCGGCAACTATGAACAAAGCATGGAGATTCTTAAAGTAGTTTTAGAAAAAAATCCCAATCTGAGTTTCGCCAGCCTTTATATGGGATACAATCTGCTGGAATCAGGAAAAAAAGAAGAGGCTCTTATCTTTTTTCAAAACATCGCTAAATATGATCCTCAGCAAATGAGTACCGTTATGAGAGAGATTGGGCTGGTCAGTCTATTAAAAGAAGTAGAAAAAAATCCAGAAGACCCAGTTCTACTAAGATCTCTTGCAGAGTTCTACAATTTAAAAAAGGAATACTTGAAATCTTTGGAATATTCCCTTCCCTTGTTGCAAGAAGACCAAATGAATCTGAAAGTATTGCAGAGTATTGTAAAAAGCTATCGTGGACTTGGCGAAGCAAAAGAAGTTCTAATGTATGGAGGCCGCTATAACCTAATCGATCCAGATGAAATTCATTTGCAATTTATAATGGCAGAAATCTTCACCCTTCTAAATAAATGCAC